>NZ_JAVDUS010000012.1:0-255782 GCF_031456485.1 Bacillus sp. 3255 | reverse complement strand
CTCGAATTCGCCAAATAGCTGCGCTGGTGTCCGTTAGCTCGGCAATTCGGCCCGAAACGGCCGAATAAGCGCATCTGTGTCCGTTAGCCGGCCACGTGGTGCCGGCGCCGCCGATGCCGTTGCCGTTGCCCTTGCCGTTGCCGACCGCCGATCCTGCAACGGCGCACAAAAAAAGATGTCCCAAGCCATTTACATGACCTATGGACATCCTTTATATCCGAATACTGCCGCTCAGCCTTTCGGTTTCACGAATACGGCCGCGATAAACGAGAAAATAATCGCCGCGGATATACCCGCGCTCGTCACTTTAAATATACCGGTGATGATACCGATATAGCCTTCCTTATGCAGCTCCTCGAGTGCCCCGTGCACAAGCGCGTTGCCGAAGCTCGTAATCGGAACGGTCGCACCCGCGCCCGCGAATTCGATGAACGGATCATACAAGTTCAAACCGTCGGCGATAGCGCCCAGAACGACGAGCGTGCTCATCGTGTGCGCCGGCGTCAGCTTGCCGAGATCCATCAGCAGCTGCCCGAATACACAGATGGCACCGCCGATGACAAAAGCCCAAAAAAAGTTCATGCGTACAACCCTCCTGACTCAATAGCAACCGCATGAGCGATACACGGAATGCTTTCCCCTTGCTGGAACGAAAGCGGAGAAAGCAGAGCGCCTGTCGCAACGACCAGGATCCGCTTCAGTTCCCCCTTCTTCATACGTTTGAGCAGATGACCGTATGTAACGGTGGCCGAGCAGCCGCAGCCGCTGCCCCCCGCTTGCACATGCTGCTTGTCGCGGTGGTAGATCATCAGCCCGCAATCATCATACGTCGTCTGTTCGATCGGGACGTGATGCTTGTGAAACAGCTCGCGGGCGATCTCGGACCCTACGGCGGCGAGATCCCCGGTTACGATCAGGTCATAATACCCCGGCTCGCGTCCCGTGTCGCGGAAGTGGGCCTGAATCGTATCGACTGCGGCAGGCGCCATAGCGGCGCCCATATTGAACGGATCGGTAATCCCCATGTCCACGATCCGCCCGATGGTGGCGCCGGTTATGACGGGGCCGTCTCCGCTCTTGCCGAGCACGGCGACTCCCGCCCCGGTCACCGTATACTGCGCCGTCGGCGGCTTCTGTGAGCCGTACTCCGTCGGGTAGCGGAACTGCTTCTCGGCGGTGCAGTTATGGCTGCACGTGCCGGCCATCGCGTAGTTGGCCGCCCCGGAATCCAGCAGCTGCGCGGCGATCGCGAGCCCCTCCATCGACGTCGAGCAGGCGCCGAAGATGCCAAGATACGGCATGCCCAATGTGCGTGCGGCGAATGTGTTGGAGATAATCTGATTCATCAGATCGCCCCCGATGTAGAACTGAATTTGTCCGCCGGTGAGTCCGGCATGATCGAGCGCTTGCTGCGCGGCTTCTTCCAGCAGCGCTTTCTCCGCTTTTTCCCACGTTTTCTGGCCGATAGTCAGATCTCCGTGCACGATATCGAAATCTTCCGCGATAGGCCCCTTGCCTTCATCGGGTCCGACAACCGTGCCTGTCGAGAGAATGACCGGCCGATTCTCGAATATCCAGCTCTGATGCCCCTTCAACATATGGTCAACCCCCACCCTTGATAATAAGATGCAAAAGGCCGACAACGAAAGCAGCCACGGTGCCGTACACAATTACCGATCCCGCCAATTTGAACATGTTGCCGCCGACCCCCAGCACAAGCCCCTCCGCCCTGTGCTCGATGGCCGCGGAGCAGAGCGAGTTGGCAAAGCCCGTGACGGGTACCGAGGATCCTGCTCCCGCCCATTGGGCCATTTTGTCGTAGATGCCGAAGCTCGTCAGGATGACGGAAATGATAATCAGGCAAGCAACCGTTGGATTGCCCGCCGTTTTTTCCGTAAAGCCGAAATAGTTGATAAAAATTTGCATGAAGCATTCACCGATCAAGCAGATCATGCCTCCAACGAGAAAAGCCCGCAAGCAATTTTTCAATACCGGCCGCTTCGGCTCGATCCGTTTCGCTAGATCCTGATACTCCTGCTGCGTCATGGTCAGATTTTTCTTTTTATTGTTGGCCATACGTTCCCTCCTGGATATTCCGTACTCTTACGATCTCAACAAGACATGAAGATCTTGAATCACCTTCGTCAGCCTTTCGGAGCAATTTTCATACATCAGCTTGGCCTCGGGATGCTCCGTCGTCAAAGAAAAAAGTTCTAGATCGGCTTCGCATTTCTTCAACATGGCCAACAGCGCCGGACGCTCGGCAGGCCCAGGCACTTGCAATTTATCGTCGTACAGGTCGACGGTCAATTCACCGTGCGTATTCACTTGACCAAGAAAAACATTTTCTTTCGTTACTCCTAGCTTATCCAGTTCCGCTTGCAACCATCCGACTCCTTTGCCAGCCTCAGCCAGCGGCTCTTCCTGTATGACACCGTCCATAATGACGGTTTGGGTCGGCTTCTCCTGAACCAGCTTCATCCCCAGATGCTTTGGCGTTAACGGCTGCAGTTCACTCTTCAGCAGAACGCTTAAGTCGCCGCTGGACTCCAGCATCGCGAACTCGACATCCGCTACCCGGAATACGCTTTTGGTTCGCAGCTGCTCCAGAAGCTCGTCTCCCGTATATCTTTCTTTTTTCAAATTATCCTCAAGCACTTTGCCGTCTTTGATCAACACCGTGCCCTTGCCCTCAAACCAGTTGCGCAGCGTCTTGCTTTTGAGCGTCAACAATTCCAAAAAGAAAGGGAGCAGACACCAAACCAATATAGCGATGATGCCATGCCAAAAATTGCTTTCCACGTCCGTAGAGATGACTCCCGCCAAATCCCCTAATGTAATTCCGATGACATATTCGAAAAATGTCAGCTGCGAAATTTGCTTCTTCCCGAGAATCCGCGTCATTACAAAAAGAATGACTAGTGAGCTGAACGCTCTGATAACGATATGCAACCAATCCGCCACAATCGTTCCACGCTCCTTCCTAAAGCTCTAAACAAAAACATTATGCACAAAAGAAGAGCCTGCTATCACCTCTGTCTTGATGGATTAAATTGTCAATAATGACTACGGAAAGTCGGGGTATATTAATGAGCGCAAACAAATGAAATCATCCTAAACAATTTGCTTGCAATCCCAATCCATGACGAAGAGGTGCCGAGATGACTGTAGCTTCCCAAGTAAAAACGACGTTAGCCTCCTTGAAAAGCGCACAAGCAAGCCTTGAAACATTCGCTTTGAGCACGCAAAATCAGGAGGCCAAGCAGCTTTATGAAACGGCTGCAATGGCTGCGCAAGATATCGTCAACCAAGTCGCTTCCCGCGTACAGCAATTGGAGAATGAAGAACCGCAGTACAAAGGCTTCTAATTCACCGATTGGCGGGCAAGCCAAAAACAGCCCTTAACGACAGAAGTCGTTAAGGGCTGTTCACATTGGGATTAATATAACATCAAAAGGATGACTGCAAGCAATACGAAAAGTACCAAAACAAACAAAATCAATCGATCTTCCTGCTCCATAAGAGCCGCCCTCGTTTCGAATGAAATATCCTTTATTGCAACGGCTGGCCGGATGCTTTCCGCAGCTCGTTGGCCAAGCGGTGAAATTCTTCTCTTGCTTGCGGGTCTTCCGTAGCCATATACGCCGCAGACAAGAAGGCAATGATTTTATTCGCGTCTTCCGCACTCAACACTGCTGTGTCCCCTCCTTACATCGTTGTACCGGGTTTACTTCCCGGTCCAATAGTCAAACGTCAGCAATCTGTTCTTGAAGAAGGCGTAAGGCAAATAACAATACCCTTGGTCCCCCCAACCCCGGCCCCACGAATTCCTCGCGATGACAACGCCCTGGCCTTTCTTCTTGCCGTCTCTATAGCCTACGGCAAGCATGGCATGGCCGCCGAGCAGCATCTCCTTGCTCCGGTTAGGATACGGAATTCGCCCGGTCCGCGCCGCCGCAAGGCTCTCGAACGAGGCATAAATCCATATGCCGAATACGACCGGCTGGCCGTCGGCCAACGCCGCTTTGATTCCTGCCAAATCGTGAATGCGGTGATAGCTCTCGATGCGGTACTCACCGGCGGTCGCTTCCGCTTCGCGGTCCGGCTTCACTTTGAATTTAGCTATCTGATAAGGCCACTCGCTTTCGGGACACACACCGATCTTCTGCAGCACCTTCATGCCGTCGCGAATGGTGGCGCCGGAATCCCGATTGACCGTTCCCTCCAAATCGCGTTCGTGCCAATAGTGAAACAGCCGGGATAACCGCAGATTGGCGTCCGGGTATCCGTTCTGTCTCAGCCAATATTCGCGAAGCCCGCTGACAATCGCATTCGACGTGCAAGAACCAAGGCTCCCTTGATTCACTACAGGAGACAGTCCCTTACGCAAGTCGACGGCAGCAGGCAGTTGAGATTCCCGAACATAATTTGCGCTTCGGTAATACAAATCGCGAAAGTCGCGCGGATCCCGTCTTACCGTCAGTTTCCGTTTCATCCGTTCCCCTCCCCGATGCTTCGCGCCCGTGTAATCCAGTGTATTCACCCATGGGCTGCAGCGTGCCAAAAGCGCGCATACCAGAGGCATGCGCGCGGCCGATCCTGCGTATTTATTTTTTCATCGCTTTCCGGTAAACGGCTAAGTATCGGTTCGTCATTCGGGACGTCGAGAACCGGCGTATGACGTACCTGCGGAGCGCTGCCGGTTCGGGGAAACGCCCCTGCTTGACTTTGGCGATCATTTCGGGGACGGACCGGCAGATCAGCTCGGGGAAGCCCGCCATGACCTCAGGCACCGCACCATGGTTCAACGCAATGACCGGCGTACCGCAGGCCATCGCTTCAATCATGACTAGCCCGAAGGGCTCCTCCCAGACCGTAGGGAACAACAGGCAGGAGGCGTGCTTCAACAGCTTCTGTTTTCTTCTGCCGCCTACAGGGCCGACGAATTTAATGTTGGGATTGCTGCGAATGCGCGGCATAATTTCCTTGCGAAACAAAGCCGCGTCCTTGACGGGCCCGGCAATGATGAGCTTGCGGTTCGTTTTTTCGGCAATCTCGATGGCATACAGGACCCCTTTCTCACGCAAAATTCGTCCCATAAACACCATGACGTCGCTCTTTTTGGAACTGAATTCATATTCGTTCGGATTAATACCGTTGTAGATGAAATAGCCGCGATTGTTACCCATGACCATCTTCGCCCGTCTGGATACATAGACAGGATGCTTGACGCGCTGCCGAACGGGCAGATGCATCGTGCACACCGTAGGAATTCGGAGTTTGCGCGTACCCAAAGCCGAGGTGAACGTGTGATCGTGAATGACGTCGACGCGCGGAGGCAATTTGCGCAGCACGTACCCCCCGATCCCGGCGTCGCGAAGCCCTTTGGGGAACGGAATGAGTCTGGCACGTGTCCGACTGCCTTTAGCCGCGAACAGGATAACCTTGTGACCCTTTCGTACAAGGCTTTCGGTCAATTCATGAACAACCTTTTCCGTTCCTCCCTGATTCGTCGGCGGCAGCTTCTGGGCATCCGGATAATTGGATATCACTTGCACAATGTGAAGACGTTTCATTCACAGGTTCACTCCGTTTCCTTTATATTATCGTCATATGAATCTTGTAACATATCGAAATACGTTCGCAAGATTGCTAAGCTCTCTGTTCAAAATATGCAAGACTCCATGCATTGCCACGGACAAGTATCTTTCTCTCCAAAAATACTGGTTAAAAGAGGTCATAGGCAGCGCTTTCACTTTCGGCTATGATAGACCTGTGACGACGAATCACTTATGAAGAAAGGACCGACTGCTATGAGACAACTGACATCTTTGACTCGAACGTGCACAATGGGTCTGGCCGGTCTTGTAATGGCTGCGGCTCTGGCAGCTCCCGCAACGGCTCGTGAGAGCCAGTTTACTAGAAACGGTACGGGGCCCCTCTATTGGAGCACCTATGAATATCAATATACACATAATGCCCCTATGGACGAGGCGGAATGGAAAAAAAACATCGACTGGATTGCGAACGATTACAAACAGGCCGGGTACGACATGATTGCCTCTGACGGCTGGATCGAGGGCGCTCAGCGCACAAATGAAAACGGATACATTTTATCCCATAACGATGGCTGGCAGCACGATTGGGCGTATTGGTCTTCTTATATTCAGAAGAAGGGCATGAAGCTTGGCGTCTATTACAATCCGCTCTGGGTAACCCGAAGCGCTGCAGCCGATCCGACCAAGAAGGTCATCGGAACGAACTACAAAATTAGCGATATTGCCTCTTCCGCCGATAAGTTCAACGACGATCTGTACTGGGTCGATGTCAGCAAGCCAGGAGCCAAGGAATATATTCAGGGTTATATCCAATATTTCAAAAATCTCGGGGTTCCTTATTTGAGAATCGACTTCCTCTCCTGGTACGAGACCGGCACGGATAAAGGCAGAACGATCGGTGTGAATCACGGATCGGCAAACTATCAAACCGCGCTGCGCTGGATGAAAGAAGCGGCCGGCGACGAGATGGAGCTGAGCCTTGTGATGCCGCATCTGAACAACCATGCTGCAGGCGAGCTGCCTTATGGCGACATGGTGCGGATTAACGAAGATCTGGCTCACGGCGGCTGGGAAAACCTGAGCGGACAACGGCAAAATTGGATGAACGGCTGGTCGCAGTGGGCGAACCCGTTCCAAGGCTTCACGGGCTTCTCCGACATTGCCGGACGCGGCTCCAACATGATTCTGGATGGCGATTTCATCCGGATGAATACGTTCCGAACCGATGAAGAACGCAAAAGCATCATCAATTTGTTCACAATGGCCGGCTCGCCGATCGCCATCACGGACCAATACGCCACCATCGGCAGCACCGGCGCCTTCTATAAGAACAAAAATATGCTGGAGCTGCATAATCAAGGCTTCGTAGGGAAGCCTTACTACAACAATGGGAATTCGTTCAGCAGCGATCCGCAGGCCAGAAATTCCGAGAAATGGCTCGGCCAATTGCCGGACGGCAGCTGGGTTGTCGGATTGTTCAACCGCTCCGATCAAGCCGCCGTGCGCTCTATCGATTATGCCAAAGACTTGGGACTGAAGATGCCTGCGGCAACAACGGAGCTATGGACCGGGGCATCGCTTGGCAAGCTTGCGGCCTACTCCCCTTCGCTGCCCAAGCACGGCTCCCGCGTGGTGAAAATTGAGCCGGAAGGCTCGACTGTGAATTATGCGGCAGAAGTTGCGACATGGGTTGGCGGCACGCATTTTAACAATAACTATGCGGGTTATGAAGGCTTCGGATTCGTCGACGGCTTGAACGCCGCTGGCGCGAAAATCGTGTACGCGGTGGAGGCACCGGAAGACGGCGACTATGCGCTGTCCTACCGCTATGCTACAGGTGACAAGGGTTCAAGTGCAAAGAGTACGCTGCATGTAAGCGTTACCGATGAGCAAGGTGCTGCCGTTCAGCCTACGCGGGCAGTCGCCTTTGCTTCTACCGCCGGATGGAGCCATTGGTCCAATACGACCGGCCGCGTCCATCTGAAGAAAGGCGTGAATCTGATTACGCTGGAGCGGCAGAACTCCGATCAGGGCGAAATTCATTTGGACGGCATTACGCTGGATACGAACCCTCTGGCAAACGCGAATGCACTGCGGGTGATGAACGGCGATTGGGAAAGCGGTGACATTCACGGTTGGCGCGAGTGGCACCCGGCCGGCCAAGCCCCCGCGTACGGCGTAGATTCGTTTGACGCCTACCAGGGCAGCTATAAGCTATACTTCTGGAATACCCAAGCTTACAAACAGAGCGTCCATCAGATGCTCACCGGGCTGCCGAACGGCACTTATACCGTAAGCGCCCGGGTGAAAGAGACGGTCTACGGGAACAAGCCGAACACGGTCCGAATGGAGCTTAGCGAATACGGCGGATCACCGGTGTATAAGAACATCGTCCCTACAGCAGGCTATGTACGCATTCAAGCTAGCGCCAAAGTTTCGAACGGAAGGCTGGATATCGGATTTTACGTGGATTCGCCGGGCCTGACTTCCTTGCAAATCGATCAGGTGACGGTGGAGAAAACGAAGTAAGAAGCCGCCGCAAAAAGCCCGCAACGATGTTAACCATCGTTGCGGGCTTTCACTTGCAGTTTATCTCAAATAGCGTTGAAGCGGCAGTATTCCCTGCTTGCGAATACAGGCAGCAACCAGCTCTGCGACGGCAATGCCGCCTTGTTGCTGGAAATGCGTGTTGTCCTCGGCCCCTTGGGGGAAGTTCGGGAACTCTCCCGGCCAGGCCCATAAGAATAGCGACTTCGTCTCTTCCGGGCCGAGCGCTTCAAACAATCGCTTGCTCTCTGCGGCCAAATCGATCAGAATGACCTCTTCCGCTTCGGCCAGCTCCTTCATTGCCGTAATATAATCGCCATGCGTATCTATGAGCTTACCTTCGTTATCGAAAAATCTGCGCTGCACCGGCGTTACCAGAATCGGAGTCGCTCCCCGCTTCCGGGCTTCGCCGATATAGATCGACAAGTGCTCTTTGTACGTTGTATAAGGAGAAGTCGCCCGCTCCTCATCCAGCTTCTGGTCATTATGTCCGAATTGTATGAACAAATAATCGTTCGCATTGAGCTTCTCGAGGATCGGTTCGAACCGCCCTTCATTCAGAAAGCTTTTGGAACTGCGGCCGGAGACCGCATAGTTCGCAACCGCGGCGTCCGCTTTGAAGAACATCGGGAACATCTGCCCCCATCCCGCGTACGGATAACCTTCCAGCGGCTGATCGGTCACTGTGGAGTCTCCCACCAGGTAGAGGGTAGCCGCTTGCGGCGCGGACACGATTTCCAAGGCGTTGATCCTCGGGGCAATCCCTGAGAAGGCGAGCCGTAGCTGCCCGTCTGTGACGTGCACGCTAAAGCTGTTCGCGGCAAATTCGCCTTCGGCTGTCCGGCACTCCGCCAGCAGCAGCCTTCCTTCACCGACCTTCAAGCCCGTACAAGTGGCGGATTTTGCATCGCCCATCAATGCATGAATCGTGTAGTTCCCGTCCGGCACATCCGCGATAAAGACGGCGCCGAGCGGAATACAGAAGTCCTGCCGCAGCGTACCCGGCTTCCCGCGATCACGCTCATAGATTGCCGCGCCTTCCATGAAGCCGTATCCGCTCTTCGCATTATACGTCGTACTGCCGCTAATCTTCGTGAATCCGGCTTTCGCGCTGCTTGTTTCCGGACCGAAGTCGAACTTCAAATGTATGCTCATCAGCTGTACCTTCCTACCATTCTCTGCGGTTCAGCAGGGAGGATAAGAACGTCAAGCCCAGCCCTTGACCCCAGCCTTGAATCCGCTTATACGGCACCCCTTTGTACCCGGCGAGATCCCTCATGACCGCGGTGCCCGCCGACACGCCCGTCACCGTACCGTCTTCGCTGATCCGGGAGAGGATGCCTTGAATCGACTTGTTCGTATATTTGTTATATAGCGGTCCGGCGCCGACAAGCGCTGCGGCGATACCGGCCGAGCCAGAGGTCTCCAAATAGGAATCCTTGTCCGTTAGCACCGTATGCCAGAGGCCGCTCTCATCCTGCAAACGAACCAGAGCGCTTAATTGATCGCGCAGAGAGCCTTCGATCATCATGAACGAAGGGTGCGTCACATGCACCAATTGCAAGGCGCGAGCCATCGTAATGGCAGCCCAAGAATTGCCGCGCGCCCAATAAATGCCTGACATATGATTCTGCGCCAGATTGTCCCAGCCGTGATAGTACAGGTTCGTCGTCCCGTCCTGCAAACAATTCTCATGACCGTGGTACTGCTTCAGCCCGTCTTCGAGATAATCGTCCCGCTTGAGCATGGAACCGATACGCACAAGGAAGTATCCCGCCATGAACATCGTATCCACCCAGGCCTGTTCAGGGAAATTGTACGTCTCCGAGTTTACGGTATGCTGGAAAATGCCGTCTCCGAAGCGCTCCGCTTCGTGGGCCAGGAAATCCGCCATCTGCGTCGCAATTTCGATATAGCGCTCTTCCCCTGTTTCCTTGTACAGCGTCAACAGGGAATGTCCGATCGAGATGCCGTTGACGGACAGCTTCGGCAACCCGTCCTCCAGCTTCTCGTCAACCCAATCTTTCAACAGCTGCAAATACTCGGCTTTGCCGGTTGCTTCATAAGCTTCCGTAACCCCATAGAAAGCCACGCCCCCCGGCCAATCCCAATTAAAGTCCATGCGAAACGTTCGATGAACGACACGGTCTATCACGTTGCGAATTTCATCTTGATCGAATTGTAAAGCCGGCATCTCTTCAGTTCCTCCTTGTTGGTCGTATGTCATACGCTTCCTGCTATCCTTTCAAACCGCTCGTTGAGATCCCGTCAACAATATACTTCTGGAAGATGATAAATACGATAAAGATCGGAAGAAGCGATACGGTTGACATCGCGAACATACCGCCCCAGTTGTTCAAGGATTCGCTATCCAGGAACAGCTTCAGTGCAAGTGAAACCGGATACATCTCCGCGTTGTTCAAGTAAAGCAGCGGGGTATAGAAATCGTCCCATCTCCAGTAGAAGGAGAAGATCGCCGCCGTAACAAGGGCCGGAACAATGAGCGGTACGATAATTTTGAAGAAAATGCTGTATTTGCTGCAGCCGTCCATTTTGGCCGCCTCGTCAAGCTCGCCCGGAATCGTGCGAATGAATTGCATAATGAGAAAGATAAAGAACGGAATGCCGAAAAATTGCGGTACGATAATCGGTTTGAAGCTGGATAACCAGCCGATCTTGGCGAACAATACATACTGCGAGATGATTGTAACATCATGCGGCAGCAGCAGTGTCAGCATGACCATGGAAAACCAGAATTGGCTTCCTGCGAACTTGATGCGTGCGAAACCGTAACCCACCAGGGCTGAGGAAGCGACTGCACCAATGGTCGACAAGATGACGATGATGAAGCTGTTTTTCATAAAGGTTGCGAAGGTAATGCCCGCAAAGCCTTTCCATCCGGACAAATAATTGCTCCACTCCAAGCGGCTTGGAATCAGGCTGGTGGCGGTCGTATAGATTTCTTCATTAGGCTTCAGAGAACTGGCGACCAGCCACAGTATCGGATAAATCGCTGTTATCGCAATCAGACAAACGATGAGATGGTACAGCACGGTTTTGATATTTTTAGCGCGTAGAGCCATGTCAGACCCCTCCTAGTTCTCGTAGTGAACCCAATATTTCGACGTTTTGAAAATGATCAGCGTGATAACACCGATCAAGATCAGCATAAACCAAGCCATGGCGGAAGCATAACCCATCTCGAAGAAGGTGAACGCCCGGTGGAATAAGTACAACGAATATAGCAGTGTATTGTTAAGCGGTCCGCCTTCACCATTGGAGATAATGTACGCCGGTGTGAACGTCAGGAAGCCCGAAATCGTTTGCAAAATCAAGTTGAACAGAATGATTGGACTTAGCAGCGGCAGCGTGATATTGAAAAATTGGCGAACCTTGCTGGCGCCGTCAACGCTTGCAGCCTCGTAATACGAACCGGGAATGTTCTTCAGACCGGCCAGGAAAATGAGCATCGACGATCCGAACTGCCATACGGACAGGAGCACGAGCGTGCCGAGCGCCGTTGCCGGATACCCGATCCAGGAGGTTGTCGTGTGAATGCCGATATTGTCCAGGAACGCGTTAATCAAACCTTTGTCACCGAAAATTTGGCGCCACATAATCGATACCGCAACGCTTCCGCCAATCAAAGACGGCAAGTAGTACGTTGCGCGGTAGAACCCAATCCCTCTTACTGCGCGGTTTAGCAGCATGGCAACCAACAAAGCGATAATCAGCCGCATCGGGACTGACGTAAGGACATAAATGAGTGTTACACGAATTGAGTCTATGATTTTGTCGTCATTGGTGAACATTTTCTCGTAATTCGCCAGCCCTACCCATCTCGGAGGCGACAGCAAATCATATTCGGTGAATGAGAAATACAGCGATGAAAACATCGGAAACAGCGTGAAGATAAGAAATCCGAGAATGAAAGGCGAGACAAACACATAGCCGACTATGTGATCATTTTCACGTAGTTTCATAGTTCCACTTCCTTTTGCTCTATTTATAGGGGGGCGGCCCCCATTTTCAAATTGAGCCGCCCTGCGTTACAGCTTGCGTTAGTGCTTCTTATTTTTGGCTAAAATGGCATTCGCTTCACTCATAAATTTGATGGCGGCTTCTTCGACCGAAATTTTGCGGAACAAGATTTGTTCCTGCATATCCCGCAGCAGCTTGCTCACTTCCGCCGATCCGATCGGATCGGGCGGGTCCATCGGGCTGCTGTTCTGCTCCGCCCAGGCGATATAATCGTAGACCTTCCGGTCTTCGACGGACAGCGAAGGCTTCAGAGCTTCCTTCACTTTGCTCGAAATCGGAATCCCCCGGTCGCCATTGATCAGCTTGTTGGCTTCCACATCGTTCAGAA
The DNA here is from genome assembly GCF_031456485.1 of Bacillus sp. 3255. Taxonomy (NCBI): domain Bacteria; kingdom Bacillati; phylum Bacillota; class Bacilli; order Caryophanales; family Bacillaceae; genus Bacillus; species Bacillus sp. 3255. The sequence continues at coordinate 243,308 of NZ_JAVDUS010000012.1, read as the reverse complement.
ACCAGGAGATGAATTTCGCAGCTTCCGTCTTCTGCTTGGAGCTCTTGGCAATGGAGAACAGCATCGTGGGCTTCAAGTATAAGCCCAGCTTCCCATTCGGCCCAGGCAGCCCGATTAAGTTCAGAGGCTTCTTGGCCGCCTCCTGCAGCGTCGCGAATTGATTGGACCAAGCCATCGTCATGAACCCGTCCCCCAGCGCAATGGGGTTTTCCTCCGGCGTCAGCTTGGACAGAGACTCTTTATCCCAGCTTCGCATGTAGCCGGCTTCGTACCATTTGAGATACATCGTGAAGTAATCTATGAAATATCGGGGGTCGCTAAACCCAAGACTTGTGCCATCCGGGTTGAAATAATGCTGATTCTGCGTGCGCAAATAATACGGAAAAAACTGATCGAACCGCATATGATCCAGCACTTTGCCTTGCTGCTTCATTCGCTTGGCGATTTGCTCCAAATCGTTCCACGTCCAGTTCGCAGGTATCGAGGAGATCCCCGCTTCCTGCAGCATCGTGGCATCGAAAGTTGTGCCCATCGCATTAAATCCGAGCGGAATGCCGTACAGTTTGCCTTCGACCCGGCCGGCATCGACCGACTTCGGCACTGCCGAGCTCACATCGATCGTTCCGCTGCGCGCAAGCTCCGACAAATCTTCCAATTGTTCTTTCGTCCCGTATTGGGTCAAGTACGAGATGTCCATCTGAATAATATCCGGCAGTTGATTGGCCGCCGCTTGCGGTGCAAGCTTCTTCCAGTAGTCGTCGAAGCCGGCATACTCGGTATCGATCTGCACGTTCGGATTCTGCTTCCGGTACATTTCGATCAGCTTCAACGTATAGTCGTGTCTGGCTTGGCCGCCCCACCAGGCTATCCTCAGCTTGACCTCTTGCTTGCGATCGTTATTTCCGCTCTCAACGGTCTTAGGCGTTCCGCTTGCTGGCGGTTGATTCGCGCTGCATCCGATCATAGCCATCATCAGTGGAATCAGGAGCAGGGACGGTAATCTTCTGCGTTTCATCGTTCGCTTCCCCCTAAATACCTTGCGCTCCACATTTCTTATTATGGGCTTACAGGAGCCAAAGTTGAATCAAAATTACCGCGATAAATGTTTAAAAAACAGTGTATACCCCTGTCACATCGACAGCTTCTTATACTCCGAAGGCGCACAGCCGGCAATCTTCTTGAACACTTGCGAGAAGTATTGCGGATTGTCGCCGAAGCCTAATTGTTCGGCCAATTCGAACATTTTGACGTCGTCGTTCGCTTTAATAAGCTCCATCGCTTTCTTGATGCGAACGGTCACCACATAGTTCGAGAATCGCTCACCGGTCTCTTTTTTGAACAATTTTCCCAAATAGTCCGGATTCATATACAGCATTTTGTGCGCAACCCAGTTCAGCGACAATTCCGGGTTGGCCAGCTCCGCATTCACGATATCGATGACCTTCTGAACGACCTGTGAATGCTTGTTCCGGTTCTGCTCGAAGATCCCGCGGGTAATCTCGGAAGCGGTTTGTTTCAGCAGTTGAATGCTTCCCTGAAGCGTCTCCATCAGCGAGATTTGCCCGATTAGGCCCATGTACTGATGCATTTGCGGTTCCGCGCAAAGCCTCGTCATGGAGATGAACGTTTGGATGACGTACGATTTCGTCGTCTCGATGTCCAACCGGGAATTGACCAGCAGGTCTTGAAAGGCTTCGATACCCGCTTCGGCTTCCTCCCAGTTGCCTGCCCGAATCGGCAGCAGGATCCGGTCTTCGTCGTGAACGAAATCCGCTTGGCTGGGCACAGCGGAATCCAAAATATCGCGCATCGTAATCAGACCGCCTTCGCCCAGGTAGAACCGGTGGCTTAAGCAATCCAGCGCTTGCAAGTAGAGCCTGCGGGCTTCCCCGATCTCCCCGGCTTCACTTAAGGCGGCCGTCGTATCAATTTTATAATACAGCATGAAAATACGCCGGATTTCTGCAATTTGCTCGTGCAGACGCTGCATATCTTCTTGATCCTCGATCAGAACGATGATCTGTTCCGCTACGGTCGAGCTTAACAGCGGCTCGTCAAGAATGTCTTCGGCAATATTTTTCACTGCAAACAAATGCTCGTACTCGAACTTGTCCTCCATCCGGAACATCAGCAGCCGGACTTTCTTCCCGCTGACATGCAGCCCGAACAAATCCTGATAATATTCCCAATCCCGGCTCCCGTACGATTTATTCGTTACGAATTCCTTCAGAAACTGCTCTTTCACGTGAGGCAGCACCTTCTGCAGGTTCGCTTTCATCGATCGGACGAAATCCTCCTTGCTCTCCTCTTGCTTATACTCCGCGACAATTTCGCCCAGCGCCTTCAGAATGCTGTTCTCGTTGCATGGCTTCAGCAAATAATGTTTGACACCGTGCTGCATCGCGATTTGCGCATATTCGAATTCGTCGAACCCCGACAGCATAATAAAACGGGTATGCGGGTGCGTCTCCTTCGTTTTGGCCACCAACTGCAGACCGTCCATACCCGGCATCCGAATATCGCTGATCACGATATCAGGCTCATGCTCGCAAATGAAGGCATAAGCCTCGATGCCGTTGCGCGCCGTGCCGATCAGCTTCGTTCCGGCGGACGGCCAGTCCACGATCGAGGAAATCCCTTCCAGTATCATTCGTTCATCGTCAACCAACAGCACTTTATACATAGGTCATGAACCTCTTTTCGTCATCGGAATTCGTATCGTAATGCAGGCACCGCCGGACGCGCGATTCTCAACCTGAATGCCGTAATCGTCGCCGAACGTCAGCTTGATCCGTTCATCGATATTTTTCAAGCCGATGCCTGTGCCTTTGGATTTGCGCTCGCCGTTCAATATCTGCTCCAAGTACCCTTCATCGATACCTGGACCGTTATCTTCGACAACAAGCAGTACCGTCTCATCCTCTTCTCTGCCGGTTATCCGAATTTGGCACGGCTCCAGCATCACTTCTACCGCATACTTAATCGCATTCTCCAGCAGCGGCTGAAGTGTCAGCTTCGGGATGCTCTGCGTCTTAATCGAATCGGGAACATCCAACCGGAAATCCAGCCGTTCCTCGAAGCGGACCTTCTGAATGGTGATATAATGCTCCACCAGCTTCAACTCGTCTTCGATCGCAATCATATCCTGTTTAAGGCTGATCGACGAGCGCAGCAGATAGCCCAGCGATTCGACCATTTGGGAGACTTGCTTTTGTCCGTTCATCTTGGAGATCCAGTTGATGGATTCCAGCGTGTTATATAGAAAATGCGGATTAATTTGCGCTTGCAGGGAGCGGAACTCGGTTTCTTTGATGATAAGCTGCTTCGTATAGTTCTCTTTGATCAGTTCCTGTATCCGCACGATCATCATGCGGTATGTTCGTTGGAGCAGCCCTACTTCATCCATTTGATTGGAGACAGGCAGCAGCGGCGGCAGCTCCGAATTCTCCAGATCCCCGATTTGCAGTCCCCGCATGTTGCTGATCAAGCCCTCGATCGGCCGTGTAACACTACGGGCAACCGCCATACCGAAACCGACAAGCAGGAAGAAGGAGATGAGGAACGCGGCGATCATCCAATTTTTCATCAATATGATATTGTGGAAAATCGTTTGGAACGGCAGCGTGTTATAATATGTCCAGCCCAAATAGTCCGAATGAATATGGGACACGAAATATTGGTCGCCGTCCTGCTCCAGGATGCGAAACCCTTTCGGCGATAGTCCGAATGTGCTGTCTTCGCTAATCAACGAAGTGGTGCTGACCGAACGGGGGTAAATCAGATGGCCGTCGGAGACGATGACCAGCTCCCCTTCTCGGGTGACCGCTTCTCTGGCATACTGATTCACCATTTTATCCAAGTTGACATGCAGCACGAGACTGCCCAGCTTCTTCAGCTCCAAATTGTCGGAGGATCGGATCTGCCGGGTTGCGATCAGACTGTAATCCAAGTCGTCCGGGTTCACCCAACCCAAGCTGCCGGCGCCGCGGTCCGACGTTTCTTGAATCAATTGTCTCCGTTCCGGCGTAAGCGTTGTCAAGTTGCCGCTGGAATAGCTGTTCCCCTTCACATCGGTAATATCAGCCGCCATAATATACGTCTCCGAGTTCATATACTGCACCAGCCGGTCAACGAGCTTAGCGCGGGACTGAATGCGGATATAATCGGATTCGTTCGAATTCATCACGATCAAGTGCTGCTGAATCTGTTCGTCGGACATAATCGAGAACGTCAACCGCTCCACTTTATTCAACTCATTCTCGATCAAGGTCGATGAGAGATTCAATACTTGAGAAGATTTTTCATAGATTTGCTGATCGTACATCGAGAAGGCGATCTGCAGCCCGACTAATGAAATACTTGAGCTGACAGCCATTGAGATCGTAATCAGCAAGAACAGTTTGGCTTTAATGCGCATATTACGGATTTCGTCAAACCATAGGCGAAAGCCCATTTTCATGATGGATCACCACATTTCGTTCTAAGTAAGAGACCTGTAGCAGTCTTCGCGGTTGGGCATATTATTCCCTTTATAAAAAGTAAAAAAGGACGTTGGGAATGATTCCCAACATCCTTGGCGGTCAAATATTTGGGGCAATCCATGGATTGGCTTGATACGGCATCTCCGCAATAACGGTTACCGTTGACTGCTTGTGAACGAAGCCTCTAGGCCAAATAAAATACTTCGCGCATCGGCTGAATCGGGACGGCTTCACGGAAATCGAATGAGCCCACGACCATCTTGGACGTAATCGCGTTCCAACGGTTGCAAGCTTCGCTCTCAGCCAAGTAAGCGAAAGCTTTCTCCAAATCGTCGCAGTGGAACACATAGAAAAATTGATTGCCGTTCTGGAAAATGGAATAATCCCGGATCCCCGCTTTGCTGTGCTCCACCATAATTTCCGGCCAAGGAGCCAAATGCATACGTACGTATTCCTCCAGATCTTCCTCCCGAATCGTCCATGTCCATGCGAATTTACCGCTGCCTGTCATGCGTTTCACCCTCTCCTAATGTTGGATCACTCATGCTTTTACTTTAGCGCGCCCACCTCGTTCCGTCAATGCTTATCCTCATAAAAATAAAGAAAAACAAAAAACGGAAGCCCTGGAGGCCGCCGTTTTTTTGTCTTTAAATTTGTTTTTCTTTGATCGTCACGATCAAAAACCAAATAAAGAAAGCGAAACAAAGAAATGCAAGGAAGCCGTACCCGCCAAAAATGTCATGCTTCCCTGCGAAATAGCCGAAGCCCAAGCCGGCGAACGTATTCAGCGCATGTTCGCCAAGCGATTGGAAAGAATCGATGGTCGCCCGCATCGAGGAGCCGATTCGATGGTGCAGGTAGCCTGCCGACAGAGGCTCCATGACGCCTGCGAACAAGCAGACAGCCAGCATGGCGGCGAGTCCCGCATAGCCCTGACTCAGCGACACACAGGCGAAGCCAAGGGTCATGCCACCCGTGATAACAACAATCAACGTGCGGTAGCTGTACCGGCGCACCAGTGTATAAGCGAGCAGATTGCCCGGCAGCTGCAGCAGCATGATGGCGGCGGACAGGGCGCCGAAGAACAGGACCGGCATGCCGAGCCGGCTGGCGTACAGCTGCCAGAACTCTTCGATATAGCTCATCGCCGCACCGGTTACCATGCCGGAGATCATCACGAGACAGATCTTCGGGTTGCGCCGAAAGAATCGCAGCGATTCCTTCACATAAGCGCTCGCTGGGATCGAGGCTTCCTCCTCCGCAGCTTCTCTCCGCGGCTCGACAAGCAGGAAAGCCAGTAGAAGCGCTATCGCTGCGCTGACCAATGAAATCCAATAGTTCAGCTTCAGACCGAAGTGGCCCGCCAGAAAGCTTCCGCTGAGCGCCGCCAGGATGGCGGCGACGAAATCACAGGCGTTCAATCGTCCCAGCGTTCGCTCGAACAGCGGCGCCTTCCCTTGCTCCTGCAGCGTATCATAGAGCAGAGCATTCTCCGAACCGCTGCTCGCACAGCGCGAAATGCCCGCCAAGAAAGTGACCAGCGCAAAGTGCCAAAACTCACTCGCGCAGATCAGAATGGCGAATTCGCTGCATCCGAGCAGCGCGCTCAGCAGGAGCATGTTTTTACGGCCCCACTTGTCTGCCAGAATGCCGGTCGGCACCTCCAACAGCACGATAGTCAGGGCAAATATGATTTCCGTATACACGACCATCGGAATGGTCATGCCCCGTTCCTCCCAGTACAACCGTTCGATCACGTAGGCCGGGATGAGGCTTGAGAAAAAACGAAAAGCAAACAAAATCCGTAAGTTGAATCGGCTTGCCATGCGCGAAGCTCCTTTCCGTTATGGAAGTGTGTATTAAACACGCAACCGCAACGGCGGGGCCCGCGAGCAGCAGAAGATCAGGTCTTAGCAGGGCGGTCTGGCTAACGCAGCCAATCTCATCATGCGCGCGCTCCTTCTCCGTCTTGTAACAGCCATTTATTGGGCTAACAATACCTTATATTGTTTAATAACGCTAAAGTGCATACCTTCATGATACAAATTAAAACTGAGAAATTGCTCGAGCGATTCCAGCTTCATTCCTGCCGAAGTCGTATAAGGAGGCACCTCGTCTTGCAGATAGGGCGCAAGCTGGCGGATTCGCGCCGGCTGTTCCTTCAGCAAGGCCGTCAGCTCTTGCAAGGTCGGGACGGCAAGGCCAGGCGGCGCCGTTAACGGAGACGTCTTGAATTCGAACTGTTCCTTGAATCCTTCGGGAACGAGCGTAGGACGTCCCGTGAATTGAAAAGCAAACCGTTCCAATACGACATAAATATGGCCTAGCTGCCACCGGATCGAATTGCGGAAGCCATCCGGAATCCGGTCTGCCGTCTCCTCGGAGATTCCCTCCACCGCTTTGAGAACCTGCGATCTTACGAAATCCAGCTGATTGAATAAAAAGTGCTCCATCGTCCTCACTCCTCCAGTTTTTCATTTGTGGCCTATTGTAGCATATTTCTCCGATTGGAAGTACATGGAATTTCAGGTCCTTTGGCTTAGCCAACGCACACTGTTCAGCACTAACCGCCGGTAAGCCTGAGGCGAGAAGGATGGGGCATGATGGCCGGGCTGCAGATAAACGACCTTCCCAAGTCCATATGCATGCTCCCATGCGGCGGGATACCGCTTGCCTTCGTATTCAAACTCCATGAACACGTTCTTCTTCGTGAATGGATCGAACTCGAACATGTAAGGCTCTTCCTCCAGTACAAAATCGGCTACGCCTTCCAGGAGAGGATGATTGGCGTCAGTTCCGTAATAAGCCAGCTTCTGATAGGGGGGATGCCCGGTGAATTGGGCGCCTATCATTTGCAGCAGCTCGTAGCTGCGCTGAAGCGAGATGCCGTTGTGAATGACAAGCAGACTTCCCCCGCCGGCTACATAGCGAAGCAGCCCCGCCGTTTGCCCGCGAGTGAGGTCTCTCTTCCAGCAATCGGTATAGGAAATGCAAACGGGATACGCCTCCGGCTCAAGGCAGGCGAAGCTGTCATAATTCTCCGTAGCCGTCAATTCGAATTCGTCTCCGAGTATGCCGGCAAGCTCGCTTCTCGCCGGCTCTAACGGATGCCAAGGAGCATCCGCCATATCACCGACCATCCATATTCTCGTACGCTTGTTCATAGCCTCTTCTCTCCTCATCTCCCAAGTTTACCAAGGCAGTTCGTTTCCGGTATCCGCTTCGATATACAGCGGCAGCTCGCGAAGCTGGTCCCCGTGCTCCTCGATCCGGCTTACGATATGAGCTGCAGCTTCCTCCGCCGTATACGTGCCGGCCGGATTCCATTCCCCGCTCATATACGATTTGACCCAGCCGGGATGAATCAGGAGCACCCTTCCGCCTTCCTTGCGAATCTTGTTATGTATAATCGTGGAGCCCATATTGAGCGCGGCTTTGGCCATACAGTATCCGAACCATGCTTCCCGGTTGCTGCTCCCGACGCTGCCAGCTTCGGAAGAAATGTTGACAATCAGCTTGCCGCCGTTCATGACCGGTTCGATTAACGCGTTCGACACCCGGATGGCGCCGACGGCCGTCACATTGTACACCCGCTGAATGTCGTCGAAATCCAGCTCGTCATGCACCGTCTTGACCGTGTCGCCCAGAATCGCCGCATTGTTAATGAGCAGGTCCAGCCGATCGGTCTTGCTTGTGATGAACTTCGCAGCCTCTTTCACGCTTTCGTCGGAACCGACGTCCAGCCGGAACGCCTGCAGCTTGTCCGGATACCGCTCGGCAAGCTTTGCCAGCTCCTCATGGCAGCCGCGAATCCCTCCTGCGTATACGATACATCCTTGACCAAGCAGCCGTTCCGTCATCGCGAGGCCAATGCCCCGGTCTGTTCCCGTAATACAAACGGATTTCCCCTGTAACATTCGACGTCCTCCCCCAAGCCCCATAATTTAGCCTTGCTTCAGTTCTTTCACCGTGCCGTCGCTGCAGCCTACGATGACGCCCGCCACCATGCCGATGAATAACCCGTTATCGACAACGCCCGGAATGCGGTTGATGGCATCGTGGCATTCGCTCGGGAGCGCGATTCGCTGGAACTCGCAATCCATGATGTAATTGCAGTTATCCGTAACGTAGGGCTGTCCTTCAACCATTCTCACATGGGGCTCGCAGCCTAACGCGCGCAGCTTCTTGCGAGTAAGCTCCCAACCGAAGGGCACGACCTCCACCGGCAGATGGAATCGTCCCAGTTCCCGGACGACTTTGCTCTCATCCACAACGACGATCAGCTTCCTGCTTGCCGCGGCTATAATCTTCTCGCGAAGCAGTGCGCCTCCGCCGCCTTTGATTACATTCCACGCGCCATCGACTTCGTCCGCGCCGTCAATCGTGATATCCAGCTCTTCGATGTCGGCGAGCGGGATCAAGGGGATGCCCAGCTCCACGGCCAGCCGCTCGGACTGCACGGATGTCGCCGCCGCTTGAATCCGGAGTCCGCCTTTTACTTTTCTGCCAATCTGCTGGATAGCCCAATAGGCCGTCGAGCCCGTACCCAAGCCTACGATCATCCCGTCCTGAATTGCCTCTACCGCTTTCTCGGCTGCCGCCCGTTTGCTGTTCTCATGAGCCATCGGCCATTCTCATTCCCTTCTGTTCGAGACATCCTGTCATTCTTCTTCCCGTCTTCATTCTTTCTCAGCCAGCTTCCGAATCAGCACCGCGACTTGCTGCAGCCCCCATTCCAATTCAGGCAGTGCGGCATAAGCGTATGAGATCCGTAATTCATTCCCTGCATGTCGATTATAAATCGAACCGGGATTTAACAAAATACCTGCTTTCCAAGCACGTTCAAAAAGCATCTGCATCGGCACTTTCACGTTGAGCCGCACCCAAATATAGAAGCCCCCGTCCGGAACCGTCCACATGGCAAAATCACCCCAATACGCCGTTAACAGCTGAACCGTCACATCCCTTTTATGCTTCAGTTCCCGCCGGATCCAAACCAAATTCTCCGCGTACAGACCTCTTCCGAACCATTCTGCCGCCGCCCATTGGGATAAAGAGCTTGAGCCGTAATCGTTCTGCATCTTGATATCGGCCAACCGGTCAATGACCGGCTCGGGTGCTACGACCCAACCGATGCGCAGCCCAGGGCTCAACGATTTGGACAAGGTCCCCAAATAGAGTACGAGCGCATGCGGATCCCGCGCCTTAAGCGGCTGAGGAGGCGGTTCGTCGAACCACAGCTCGCGGTACGCATCGTCCTCGATGATCGGCAGCCCCGCTCCCATACAGACGCGCATCAGCTCCTGGCGTCTGCCCTCCGTCATCAAGATGCCCGTCGGATTGTGGAATGTCGGGATCGTGTACAAGAGCGAGGCTTGATAACTTTCCTTGTAGCGTGCAATGCCTCCCGTCTGGACCCCTTCCGCATCCATTGGCAATCCGGCCAGCTTGATGTTGTTCGATTGAAAGACGTGCACGGAATACAAATATGACGGCTTCTCCACTAGAATGGACGATCCGCGGGGAAGCAGCCCGATGGAGATGAGCTGCAGCGCTTGAAGCGCACCGGATACGATAAGAATGTTCGCCGGCGAGGTATGAATCCCGATGCCCTGCAAATAAGTGGCGATTTGCCCGCGCAAGTTCAAGTTTCCTTTGGGCTCTTCATAACCGAGCGTGAACGGCCGGGCTGCGCTCTCTGCGAAAAGCTTTTGCATCTTAGCGGCCGGAAGCAGCTCCGGCGAAAGCTCGCCGGTGCCTAGACGGATGATGCCTTCCTGAAACTCGGCCCGATTAATGTGCTGGATAGCCGGTTGATTGGGGTAATGCGTGCCTGCCTCCACATAAAAGCTCCAATCCGGCGGAGGGGAAGCGGCCAGCACATTCCACGAGGCGTTGATGACCCGGGTCCCGCCCCTCGAGTTGCCCTCGAGCAACCCTTCCGCCATCAACTCGCTGACTGCGGTCACAACCGTGCTCCGATTGACGCCGAATAGCTCGGCTAGCGCGCGCTGCGACGGAATCTTGGTGCCTACGGCCCATTCCCCGAGCGAAATTTTGTCCATGATATATTGCTTGATTTGAACGTACAGCGGTATCTCAGACGAAAAGTCCGGTTGCCATTCCATGTGCTCATCCTTTCCTGTCTCCTTTACTATATCATTTGGTTGGGTATGATGCCATCCATTTGGTCGGAGACATACCGCGAGAAACTCTTATACTAAAGGGAAATCGGCATTCGACACCAGGTTAGGAGAGATCATGTTGTTTCAGACAGTTTTGCACGCTTTAATTTTAGGTTTCGGCCTCATTTTACCCGTCGGGGTTCAAAATGTTTATGTATTCAATCAGGGGGCCAGCCAGCGGACCTATTGGCAGGTGCTGCCTGTCATCGTGACGGCATCGCTCTGCGACACCCTGCTTATTGGGGCGGCCGTGATGGGCGTGTCCCTCGTCGTTTTCACCTTCTCATGGCTGCAAGCGGCGCTTTACGGCATCGGCTTCTTCTTCCTGCTCTACATGGGCTGGGTGATTTGGCGCAGCAAACCCGGCGCCGTCTCCTCGCAGGAGAACAGCCATCCGAGAAAACAGATATTGTTCGCGGCATCGGTCTCCTTGCTGAACCCGCATGCCATCCTGGATACGGTCGGCGTCATCGGAACGAACTCCTTGCATTATGCCGGAGCCGCCAAGTGGGTGTTCATGCTCACCATTATGCTCGTCTCCTGGCTGTGGTTTTTCGGCTTGGCGTTCGCCGGCCGTTTGACCCGCAAACGCGATACGGGCGGGCGTTTCATCGCCGGATTGAACAAGGTTTCGGCTTGTATGATCTGGGCCGTTGCTATATATATGGGGCTGCAATTTTGGTGAGCCCCTCCTCCGCTAACGGACACAGCGGATGCTATTCCACCGATGCGGCCCCGTTTCCAAAACTAACGGACACCAGAATCGCTATTCGCTGCCTTTGAACCGAAATCATGCGTAATTCGGAGGAATAGCGGCTGCCAGGTCCGTTAGAACCCGAATGGTCCGCTCGGCAACGCTGCTTGTCCTCGCACCACCGACATATTAAGAATCGCATCAACCACCTTTTCCTCCGGCAAACGGCTCACCCAACTTCCTAAAAAAATTACAAAAAAACCTAAAAACAATGGCGTACCCCCCCTCCCCGCGGAACGCTATACTAAAGTCAGCTCAAATGAAAGCACTTACAAAAATAGTGAAAAGGGAAGGGAGGTCCGCTTTTAACCATGCACTACATAAGAAAAATTGCGCTCTGGATCGATACATGCATTGAATCCGCCGCACTCATCGGACTGCTCACGATGATTATCATCGTCACGCTGCAGGTGATGACACGCAAGCTGTTCGATTTCGTCTTCTTCTGGTCGGAAGAGGTCACCATGCTGCTGCTCGTCTGGTTTTCGTTCATGGGCATCGCGATCGGCTTTCGGGAGAAGCTTCATCTAGGCATCGATTCCTTCACACACAAGCTGCCGCCTGCGATCAACAAAGCGCTGGACAAAATCATTCAGCTCGTCATCCTTGCTTTCGGCATCTACCTTGTGTCCTATGGCTGGGATTTCACCGTCATGATGCATGAATCCGAACTGCCGGCCACGGGTCTGCCGAACAGCACGCTGTATGCGATCATGCCGATCACGGGCATCATGACCTGCGCCTACGCACTCCTGCAGCTTTGCGGTATCGAGACGAAGCGGCACGCTCATCTCCAGGAAGGAGACGGCCATTAATGGATCCGACCATCGCTATTCTCATTCTTATCGTCTCCTTCGTACTTCTGATCGTGCTGCGCTTCCCGATCTCGCTGGCACTTGCAGGCTCCTCGCTGCTCACCTTGCTGTATTTGAAAGTCCCGCTGGCAACAGTTGGCCAGACGATGATTCAAGGGATGAACTCCTACTCCCTGCTGACCATCCCGTTCTTCATCTTAGCCGGTCAAATCATGAGTGAAGGCCAGATGGCCCTGCGCCTCATTAATCTCGCTCAAGTGCTCGTAGGCGGCATCCGCGGAGGTCTTGCCATGGTCAACTGCGTAGCCTGCATGTTCTTCGGCAACATTTCCGGCTCGGCCATTGCGGACGTATCTTCCATCGGCTCCGTCATGATCCCGATGATGAAGAAGAAGGGCTACGATACCGACTACGCCGTAGGCGTCACAGTGTCCGCTGCGATCCAGGGCGTCGTCGTACCGCCAAGCCACAATCTTGTGCTCTACTCCCTCGCCGCCGGAGGCGGGATCTCCATCGCCTCACTGTTCCTTGCCGGGATCGTGCCGGGACTCATCTTGTGCATATCGCTCATGATTACAAGCTACGTGATCGCCGTCAAACGCGGCTACACCAAGAGCGAATCCGTTCCCCTGCGGGATGTGCCGCGCATAGTACGCGACGGACTGCTGTCCCTCATGACTGCGGTTATTATTCTCGGCGGTATTTTCACCGGTTGGTTCACAGCGACCGAAAGCGGCGCGCTGGCTTGTTTGTATGCGTTTATCCTGACATTTCTGGTTTATCGCGACATCCCGCTCTCCCGCATGTGGATCATCCTGAAGCGAACATTTCGCACGGTTGCCATGGTACTATTCCTGATCGCCGCCTCCGCAACCTTCAGCTATGTGCTGGCTTTCCTGAAAGTTCCCGGCATGCTCACCGATTGGATGCTCGGCATTACCGACAGTCCGATCGTCATTCTGCTCATCATCAACGTCCTATTGCTGCTGCTCGGGGCGCCGATGGATATGGCTCCGCTCATTCTCATTATGACGCCTATTCTGCTGCCGGTCGTCACCGCGCTCGGGATGGATCCTGTTCACTTCGGGATCATTATGATGTTAAACTTAGGCATCGGCTTGTTGACGCCGCCGGTTGGCACCGTGCTGTTCGTTGGCTCGGCCATCGGCAATATCTCGATATCCGAAGGCACCAAAGCCATGATGCCGTTCTTCTATGTCATGTGCGTCGTGCTCTTGATCCTGACCTATATCCCGGGTCTTGTCATGTGGCTGCCTAACCTAATGAAATAACCCATACCTATTGATGAAAAGGATGATTCCCCATATGAAAATGAAGAAATCTTATATCACCGCTCTCAGCACCATGGTAGGCGCAAGCTTGCTGCTCGCCGCATGCGGCGGAGGCAGCGCCCCGGCAACCGGAGGATCCGCCGCTACGCCCGGCGCAGCCAGTCCTGCGGCAGCCCAGAAAGCCGAAGGACCTAAGCTGAATTTCCGGCTCGCCGAAACACATCCTGCGGATTATCCGACGACGATCGGCGATAAGAAGTTCGCCGAGCTCGTGAATCAAGCCTCTAACGGCCGCATCAAGATCGACGTATTCCCGGCCTCCCAGCTTGGCGAAGAGAAAGCGGTCATCGAGCAGGTGCAGCTAGGTGCAATTGAATTCACACGCGTATCAACTGGCGCGCTGGGAGGCTTCAATAAGCAATATGAAGTATTCAGCCTGCCCTACATTTTCGACAATGATAACCATCAGTGGAAATTTCTCGAAAGCGAGCAGGGCACGAAGCTGCTGGACAGCTTGGAGTCCTCCCGTATGAAGGGGCTGGCTTATTACAGCTCCGGAGCTCGTCACTTCTATTCGAAGAAGCCGATCAAAACGATTGCCGATCTGAAAGGAATGAAAATCCGCGTCATTCAAAACAAGGTCAATATCGACCTCATGAACGCGCTCGGTGCTAATGCGACGCCTATGCCGTACGGCGATGTGTTCAATGCGCTGCAAACCGGCGTCATCGACGCAGCGGAGAACAACTATCCGAGCTACTTCTCATCCAACCATTTCCAGCAGGCCAAGAACCTCATCCTTGACCAACACCAGCGCGTGCCGGAAGTGCTGCTGATCTCGAAGGTCGCGTGGGATAAGCTGTCCAACGACGATAAAGCATTGATCAAGAAAGCGGCGCTGGAATCGGTCAAAACTCAGAAAGCCGAATGGGATAAATTCGAGAAAGATTCCGAAGCCAAAGTCAAAGCCGCAGGTGTCACGATTACCGAAGTCTCCGATCTGAAGCCTTGGCAGGACGCAGTCAAGCCGGTCATTGACAAATACCGCAACGAATACAAAGAAACGCTGGAAGCGATTGAGAAAGCGAGAAACTAATACGCCCAAAAAAAGAGGAGCTTGCGGCTGAATGCTGCGGCTCCTCTTTCTAGTTCCTTTTGCGGTATTCCAGCGGAGTGCTCCCCGTCAGCTTCTTGAACGTATGGCTGAAATAAGCCGTATCCCCGTACCCCAGCCGCTCCGCGATTTCGGACACGCGCAGCGCCGTTTTGACAAGCAGCTTCTTCGCTTCTTCCATCCGCATCTCGATCACGTAATCGACGAATTTGCCTCCCGTTTGCTGCTTGAACAGCTGGCTCAAATAGCTGGAATTCAAGTGAACATGCGCAGCCGCATCGGTGAGTGTAATATCGCTCGCCAGATTAGCAGCGACAAACTGCTGCACTTGCTCAATGACGGACAGCTCCGCCGCTTCCGCCGGCAAAGCGGGCTCCCCTATGTCCAAGCTTTGCAGCCACCTGCCCAAGCAATCCGCCATGGCTTCCATTTCCACCGGCTTCAATAAGTAGTCTTTGACGCCATACCGAATCGCTTTCTGCGCGAATTGAAAGTCGTCATACCCGCTGACCAGCACCAGGCTTGCGCGCATGGCCGCCATCTGCTCCGCCAATCCGATGCCGTCCATGACCGGCATTTTCACGTCGGAGATGACCAAGTCCGCATCATGGAGGCGCAGCGCGTCCAGCGCATCCAGCCCGTTCGCGCACTCCTGCACGATCGTTACCGGGAGCTGTGTGCCTTCCACTGCCTTGCGCAGAACAACTCTAACCCATTTCTCATCGTCCGCGAGAATAATTTTGTACACCGCCACTACGCTCCTTCCTTCATGCCGACTCCGAGTGGCAGTTTGATGCTGACCCGCGTGCCGGCGCCGGCGCTGCTCTCCAGCTCCAACCCGTAAGCATCTCCGAATAAATAGGCAATACGCCGGTGCACATTGACGATGCCGATTTGGGAGACGGCCGTCACCATATCCTTCTGCAGCAGATCGAGCTGCAGAGCCCGGAGTTTGTCCGCCGGTATGCCAGCCCCGGTATCCTGAATGCAGATTCTGAACTGCTGCTCGCCGGCGCGCTCAGCCGAAATCACGACATGGACCGGCCGGTCGCCCGTTTCGATACCGTGAATGACGCAGTTCTCGACCAATGGCTGGAGCGCGAATTTCGCAATCTGCTGCTGCTCCGCCCACTGCGGAATCCGAAACTCATAACTGAGCTTCTCCTCAAAGCGGTATTGCTGAATGCGCAGGTACATCTCGCAGATGTGGACCTCCTGCTGCACCGATATCGTCGCTCCCGCATGATTCAGGTTATAGCGCAGCAGCCTTGCAAGCGACGCGACCAGCACGGAGATGTCCGTCATATCGTGCTCCAACGCCATGCCCCTCACCGTTTCCAGCGCATTCATCAGGAAATGGGGGTTCACTTGGGATTGAAGCACCTTGAGCTCGGTTTCCTTCTGCCGGAGCTGGAGATCCTTCTCGCGCAGCTGCGAGTATGTAATCTCGTCGAGCAGATTTTGCAGTTTCTCCACCATTTTATTAAAATCGTTCGTTAGTTGGCCGATCTCATCCTTGGATTCGATGTCCGCACGAGCTCTGAAGTCGCCTGCTTTGACCCGCTTCATGAAATATTGCAAAGCCCGCACCGGCCTGACGATGCTGGAAGCGAATCCGATCCCGATCAGGTACGCGAGGACCAAGGTGACCGCTACCGTCCACCAGATCGTTTGCCGGATATAATGCGTCCCCCTCGTCAGCTCTTCTTCCGGGATGACCGTCACGAGCCGCCAATTCAAATATGCGGACCGGCTGAACGTGTAGAACGGCTTGTCTCCGGTTTGCGCCTGGTAAGAGCCGCTCTCCTGCTGCAACATATCATTCAGCGTTTCCCAAAGCGCAAGATGCCCGATCTTTGCGTATTCCGGCGAATAGATGTATCTTCCATAGGAGTCCAGAATCGATAAATAGCCGGTTCGGCCAATCGTCACCCGTTCGGCAATTTCTTGAATCCGTTTGAAATTCACTTCCATGATGAGCGTGGCAACAGGCTCCAGTGTGTTGGGGCTGACCAGTCGCTTGACGATCGACAGGACCGGCACACCTTCGAGCTCATACCGCTCGGAAGGCGGCCTGATGATGAGCATAATATCGCTGTTCGCAGGCACATTGGCGAACCACGGCTCCTTGATCAGTTCGAGGGCGGGCGTCACATTTTTGTTCATGCTCGTATCCAGTACGGCTTGGTTCTCCGTTACAAGCATGATCCGGGAAATATCGGCACGCGAATAAGCCGTATCCTTCAGAAGCTGCATCATCGGTTCGCGAATGCCGGAGCTCTGCACCTCCTGCTCGCTTGTCATGCGCAGAAATTGCTGCATGGCGGGGTGATTTTGCATGCGGATCGAGTCGATCTCAAAATCCCGGATATAGTATTCAATGTGCAGTTTGACCTGCTCGATAATTTGTTCGTTGCTCAAATTCGCTTCCTCCCGCAGCACTTGTGAAGATTTCTGGTAGGAGATCAGACCGACGGCGAGCAGCGGAATGACGACCAGCATAGCGGAATATACGAGCAGCTTCACCGTTAGCGGGCGATCGCGTAGGAACAGGCTTCGATAAAACCAGACCCAGGCTCTGCGGCTTCTTTTCCCCATACGTCTCCCCCTTATTCATTCAAATGTAAACGCATTCAACCAATCAATAAAAAAACCAGCTGCAAGAGCAACTGGTTAACGTTTCACAAGATCTTCACGAATCGGTGTAAATACATCCAGCAAAGCGGATGCCTCAAGCGCAGTTACACCATGCTGAGCGCCGCTAGGGATGTAGACCGTTTGGCCTTGTTCGATGACCGTCACTACACCATCTATCGTAAACTCAATCTTGCCTTTTAAGCAATAGGACATTTGTTCGTGCACGTGACTGTGCTGATATCCGACGGCCCCCGGCTCGAAGTGAACCTCCATCATCATCAGACCGACTTCCGCTTTCAAAATGCAGCGTTTCACGCCCGGCTCTGCCGGTTCCCACACGCCAATATTCGACATTTGGCTTCCCCTCTCCATAAGCGATCATATTCACGTAAAAAAGGACCGCAAGCGGTCCTTCACTTACACCGTATATTATACCTCAAAAGAACCTAAATGAACATACTTGAAAATAAACGAACATCAAGCGGGTGCAATTTGTTCTGCCGACTCCTCAAGAATTGACAGACGCGCGATCCTTGCCTTTGTCGGCTTCGCCCGCATTCTTCGTAGCGGCTTCCCGGTCCTGCTGCATTTCCTGAACCGTTTTCACCTTCAAGCGAGCTGCGCCTTCATAATCGCGTGTCGGTATGAGGTTACCTGCAGCCAGACGTTTCTTGGCTTCTTCGACCGCCGAGCCGTACTGCGGCAGCCATTTCTCTTGGGCAACGAGCATTTCATCGACCAGCTGCCATATTTCCTTCGGATTGCAGACGGCTCCGACGAGCGGATCCATCATGAACGCTTGGCGCAGCAGCTTGTCATCGCCGTGCACAGCCGCTTCCACCGCCAGCCGCTGCACGGAGATGCTGACGTTGCAGACCGCCGCCGGGCCTAACGGCAGGTTGCCGACATGCGGCATGGAGATGCCGTTGCCGTCCACATAACCCGGCGCTTCGATGATGGCATCATCAGGCAAGTTGGCGATGACGCCTTGATTCACCATATTGAAATGACCGCGATACAGCCGGCCTGTTTCCAAGCCTTCTATAATATAGGAGCCGTGCTCTTCGCTGCGTTTCTCTGCCGCGTATACCATCGCCTTGTCTTTCATCCAGTTCGGAAAATCCGTTTCGAACCAATTCCGGCCTTCCGTGCACACGCGCAAGTAGCCGCCGGTCTCGCCATTGATCCAGCTCCCCAGATCGATCCAATCCTGGATTTCGTCCGCCCGTTTGCGGTACCAAGGCACATACTCGCTGAGATGCCCGTTCGACTCCGTGCTGTAGTAGCCGAACCGGCGCAGCATGTCGATCCGGACTTTCTCCGTCCGGGCGAATTCCGGATGCTTCTCGAACGCTTCGAGCAGTCCCTCGGTCAGATCCTTGCCTTGATGGCGGGCCTGAATATACCAGGTTTGGTGATTGATGCCCGCACAAATAATGTCGACTTCCTCTTTCTTAAGGCCGTATACCTCGGCAATTTGCCGGTGACCGTGCTGTACGCCGTGACATAAGCCGATTGTCCGCACGCCGCCATACTTGTTGCAAGCCCAAGTCAGCATCGCCATGGGATTCGCGTAGTTCAAAAGCAGCACGTCCGGCGAAGCTACGTCGCGAATGTCCTGGCAAATCCGCAGCATCTCGGCGATGCCGCGCTGCCCGTACATAATGCCGCCGGCGCACAGCGTGTCGCCTACGCATTGGTCGATGCCGTATTTGAGCGGGATATCGACGTCGGTGGCGAATGCCTCCAGCCCTCCCACACGTATAGTACATAAAACATACTTCGCGTCTTTCAAAGCTTCTCTGCGATCCGTGCTCGCTTCAATCCGGATATTCAATCCGTTCTCCCGAATGTCTCTCTGGCATAGCTCCGTCACCATGTCCAGATTGTGCTGATTAATGTCTGTAAAAGCGACTTCAATATCGTGAAACTCCGGCACCGTCAACAAATCGCGGAGCAAACCGCGGGTAAATCCAATACTTCCTGCACCGATAAAAGCTACTTTAAATGACATCTATCTCGCCCTCTCTCTCATGTGCTCTACCCTTCACATTGTAACAAGCACGAAGGCGAAACCGTTATCAATTTTCTAACTTCATCTGCGCCGTTTTGTCAAAAATCCTAACTTTTTTCAGGATAGTTGCGCTGCTCCTTATAGACGGATTTGCGGAAATCCGCCGGCGTGAGCCCCGTATGCTCTTTGAACAGCATGTGAAAATATTGCCGGCTGCCCACTCCGATATAATCGCAGATGTCGGCGATCGGCACGTCCGTTTCGAGCAGCAGCATCTTGGCTTTCTCCATCCGGATGACCGTCAAGTAAGCCATTAACGTTTGGCCCGTATGCGCCTTGAACAATCGCTGCAAATATCCCGGATGCAGATTAACGGCTCCTGCTATGTCTTTCACTTGAATATCGCGGTCGTAGTTCTGATGCAAATATTCCGTGCTAAGCCGGACGTATCTCTCGCTAGGCGCGAGCCCGCTGCCCACCGATTCCTGCCAGAGCCGGGCTATGCGGATCAGCAGCTGCGCGATGAGCAGTTGGACCATCAGGTCGCTTTTGGCGGCCGCTTTATCCAGCTCGAGCACGAGACTTCTCATCGTATGGTAGACTTCGTCGCCGTCGCGCAGCACCAAATAAGCGGTTTCGGCCTCCAGCAGCGTGAGCAGCAAGCGGTCTTCGGCGGCTAATTCCTGAATGGACGGAAATACCCCTTTGCCCTGCGGAAAACGAAATTCCACGTTCAGCATTCTGCAGGTTTCGTCCACAATCAGGCGGTGCGGGACATCCGCATTAATAATAATGAACTCCCCTTTTGTGAGCGCAACCTTCTCGGTATGTGACGGCCCTTCTTGCACCTCGACCAAACAACTGCCTTGAATCGTATACATAATTTCCGTCGCATCGTGACGGTGAAACGGCATGGTAAAGCCGCGCCATTGCTTGAAATAGTACGCCATCACCTGCGGGTGGCCATGCTCCTGCGACATGAGCGCCGGGAATAGCGCAGCTTCACTTGTCATCCTTCATTTCCCCTTTCTGAATGGATAGCTCGTTAAAACGCCGCTCCCGTTAAGATCCTAAGGTCATTGTAACCGCCCGGTGCCGAAAAGAAAATCGTTCCAAGACGCCAAGAATCTGTTTTGTTTGTTTGGCAATTTTTGTATTGAATAAAAATACAAATATACGTATAATTATTCATTATTGAACATAAGGGAGTGACAGGCATGATACAACATACGAAGACATTGACGGATGATCTTCTGCAAGCGGCAAACCATTCTACTTTATTCGTGGCGAATAGGCCACAGGTCGTCATGGAGCGCGGCGAGGGCATGTATATGTGGGATACGGACGGCAACAAGTATCTGGATTTTATCGGGGGGTGGGCAGTCACCTGTCTCGGGCACGCACCGCAGGTCGTCAGCGATGCGCTGGCGGAACAGGCCGGCAAGCTGGTCCATGCGGGTCCCGGCTTCTATAACAAGCCGATGGTGGAATTCGCGCGCATGTTGACGTCGCTCACAGGGCTGGAGCGCGTATTCTTCGGGAGCACGGGAGCGGAAGCCAACGAAAGCGCCATTAAGCTGGCGCGCAAATACGGCGCCGTCCGCAAAGGCGGAGCCTACGAGATCATTACGGCCAAACGCAGCTTCCATGGCCGCTCCCTAGCCACCATGGCCGCGACCGGGAAGCCGGGCTGGGAGACGATGTTCACGCCGCAAGTACCCGGCTTCGTGAAAGTGTCTTTCAATGACATCGAGGCTGTGAAGTCCGCCGTGAACGAGCATACTTGCGCGGTCATGCTGGAGCTCATCCAGGGAGAAGGCGGCGTCTATGAAGCGAATGTCCCTTACATCCAAGAGCTGCGCAAGCTCTGCGACGAGAACGGCATTCTGCTCATCTTCGATGAGGTGCAGACCGGGATCGGACGTACCGGCACCATGTTCGGCTACCAGTATTATGGCGTGCTCCCGGATGTACTGACCTTGGCGAAAGGGATTGGCGGCGGTTTTCCGCTTTCGGCGATGCTGACGAAGGAAGCCTACAACCTGTTCGAGCCCGGCGATCAAGGCGGAACCTACACAGGTCAGCCGCTCGCTATGGCCGTTGGCCTTGCTGTTGTAAGCGAGGTGCTGCGCAGAGGCCTGCCTCAGCAAGCGGCGGAACAAGGAGCCTATTTGCTGTCTAAGCTTTATGCGATCCAAGACCGCTACGGCTTGCAAGAGATTCGGGGCAAAGGCTTGCTGCTTGGCTTCGATCTTCCGCGGCCTTGCGGAGCCGAGCTCGCCGCCATCTGCATGCAAGCCGGCCTCCTCATTAATTCGCCGAATCCGAAGACGATTCGTCTGATGCCCGCTCTCATCGTCACGAAGGACGACATCGATGACATGATCCGCCTATTGAGTGAAGCGCTGGATCAATGTTTGCTTTCCTAATTGCTGCACTTATGCAAAAACCCATCGGTCCGGCAGATCGAACGATCTGCCTGCCGATGGGTTTCTTTCGCATTCAGCGCGCGAACAAAACCGGAAAATACGGATTCGCAAAAGGCTGTCCGTTCACAGGGCGCGGTCCTAGCAAGCGGATGTTGTCATGCCGCTGAATGCCGGCGCGATAGCTTGTGCCGCCGGGCATCAAGTGCGCGACAACCGACATGCGGGGCTCATTCGTCCGGTTCGCACCCGAACCGTGGAACGTAAGCCCATGATGAAAGCTGGCCTGCCCTGCCTTCAAGATGCACGGTTCCTCCACCCACTCGCGACCGGCCGCATATTTGTCCCGCAGCTCTTCCATATTCGGATTGAAAAACGTATCGCTATCCGGGATCAACCCCCACTTATGCGAGCCGACGATCGTCATCATCCCGCCGTTCGTCAAATCCGTGTCCTGCAGAGCTATCCACACCGTCACCATATTCGGGTTGTCGGAGCATTGCCAGTACCCGTAATCCTGATGCCAGCCTACGTTTCCTGACGACGTGATCTTATCGCCTACCCCCGGCTTGTAGATCACCTGGTCATGCCACAGCCGAATCTCATCCGTATTCAGCAGGTCAGCGGCAAGCTCGCCGATCCAAGGATCCGTGACTGCGCGGCGTATCTCATCGTTAATCCACCAACCGTTGTCCAGCTTGCGCAGAGCGTCGGGATTGGAGCTGGGCCGGTAATGATTCATGGGCAGCCCGTCCCCGTCGTAATCCCCGGACCATACCCGCTCATGCGCTTGCCGCAGCCGAGCAATCTGATCGTCGTCCAACAGTTTGGGTGAAATCCAGTAACCGTCCCTTTCAAAAATTTCCTTATCCTGAGCCGTAATTTTGTAGGTTCTATCTGCGTGCAGCGCCATTTGGCATGTCTCCTTCCATATCTTGATTTCATCATACGGTTTTCGGCTTCCGTTGACGTCCAATTTGCTCCAGAGTAGTATGAGAAACATAGCGAGTATCGAGAATGTTTATGAAATTAGGAGGTTTCTTCTATGGCGACTAAGCGATGGACCTACGACCTTGCCTCGGAACATGAAATACCGGATGTCCCGGAGCTGCTGCTATTCGGATTTGATGAGATCCGATCGGCGCTTCCGCTGACTTTCCACAAGCATGACGGGTATGAGTTTGTGCTGGTTGAACGCGGGAAGGCAAGCTGGGAGCTGGACGGAACGGTTTATGAGACGAAGGCGGGAGACTTGTTCCACACCCGTCCGGACGAGCTTCACCGCGGAGGCTTCAACGTGATTGAGCCGAGCCGGTTCTGGTGGTTTATCGTCACCCCGCCGCAAGGGGATGGCTGGTTTCGGCTGCCGGCAAGCGAATGCGAAAGCTTCAGGCGCGCGCTGCAGGCGCTCCCTCGCGTCTGCCACCTTGGTCACGACGCCGCTCAAAGCTTCGCGAAGCTGAAAGCAGCTCTGATCGGCGACAGTCCTTTGCGCTCCTCCGCAATCCGGCAAGCCGCGCTCGGTTTGCTGCTGGTTATTTTGCAGCCGTACGGACGGCAGCTGCCGCTTGCCGAAGATTTGACCCGGCAGTTCGAGAGACTGGTCAAACGGATCGAGGAAGAGCCGCAATGGCGGCCGAGCATCGAGGAGCTGGCGCTGGGCGTGCGGCTCAGCCCTTCCCATTTCTTTCGCACCTTCCAAGCCTATTCCGGGCTTCCGCCGATGGTCTATATTGAACGAATGCGCATCCGGGCGGCGTGCAGCCGGCTTGCGGAGAGCGACGCTTCCGTTACGGACATTGCCGGATCACTTGGCTATGCTTCTTCCCAGCATTTCGCGACGGTGTTTAAGCGAATCATCGGCATGACACCGCTGCAGTGGCGGACCTATGCAAGATCCGGAGTAGGACAATGATGGCGGGCGGCCTCGATGAGTGAGCCGGGCTTTCTTCATCAGCCGCAGATCGTAACTGGAATTTCTCCCGTTATTCCTGCGAAAATTAGCCCAGTTGTGCGAATAAAGGGAATTCCTACCGTTAATTCATCCCCTTTTCGTGTAGAGACGGCGGGAACGGGCCGAATAACGGTATTTTTTCCAGTTATCCAGCATTCGAGGCTCCGTCACGCTGCATTTAACAGGAGAAATTCCCGTTATGGGCTTGACTCTCGTTCAAGGAGGTGTGTCTTCTCGTTCTACCTCTGGGATTGGTTCTCGTTCGAAGAGGTGTGTCTTCTCGTTCTGCCTCTGGTATTGGCTCTCGTTGAGGAGGTGTGTCTTCTTCTCGTTCTGCCTCTGGGCTGCTCTCGTTGAGGGGACTGTCTTCTCATTCTACCTCTGGGCTTGGCTCTTCTCGGTCTGTCTCTGGGCTTGGCTCTCGTCGGGGGCTGTCCTCTCGTTCTGCATATGTATCTTCTCGTTCTTCCACTGATGTACCTCGCTGAGGGAGCCGGGCTTTCTTCATCTGCCGCAGGCCGAGAAAATATCAAAAAAAAACGAAGCAGGCACAGGCCTGCTTCGTTTTTTTGGCGTTAATCCCGCTCCTCTGTCGAGAATGCATCCTTAATATTATCCATGATTTCCTCGACCGCATCGCTCACCATATCTGTCGGCGTCGTATCCTCTTCATCGGGGAGGGTCGGAATCGTATCGTTGCACACGTGATCGAAATAATGACTTTTATCCATAACATAACCTCCTGTAAAGTTGTTTTTTCCTGAATCTATATCCCTTATTCACCATTTTCGAAAGATTTGAAACACCTAGCAAAAGGACTTGCCATATCGCCATGAATGGAGTAAATTAAACCTATATGAACTAATATCAACCCAAATAAACGATCCGAAGGAGCGATTTTCACATGGATATCCGCTATGCTTCCCACCCAAACGAAGTCAAACAATTCGACACAGAGCGTCTGCAAGCCGAGTTTCAAATTAACCAACTGTTTGTCCCTAACGAGATTAAATTAGTATACTCTCACGTTGACCGTTTCATCATCGGGGGCGTTCTTCCAATTACTGGTTCCCTGCAGCTGCAAGCTGATAAAAAAGAAATGGCAGCCGACTACTTCCTGGAGCGCCGCGAAATCGGTATCATCAACGTTGGCGGACGCGGTACGGTTACCGTTGACGGCACGGTTTACAACATGGATCCTAAAGATTGCATCTATATCGGACTTGGCGCCAAAGAAGTTTCCTTCGCCAGCGAGAACGCCGCCGAGCCTGCCAAATTCTACTTCAACTCCACACCGGCTCACAAAACATACCCTACGGTCAAAGCGGCAATCAGCGAAGCAACGCCCGCTCACCTGGGCAGCATTAACACATCCAATGAGCGCACAATCTACAAATACATCCACCTGGACGGCATCCAAAGCTGTCAGCTTGTTATGGGTATGACGCTTCTGAAACCGGGCAACATGTGGAACACTATGCCTTCCCATACGCATAACCGCCGTTCCGAGGTTTACTTCTACTTTGATATGCCGGAAGATGCCGTCGTTTTCCACATGATGGGCGAGCCTCAACAAACGCGTCACGTCGTTATGCGCAATGAGCAAGCGATCATCTCCCCAAGCTGGTCCATTCACAGCGGTGTGGGCACGAACAACTACACCTTCATCTGGGGTATGGCCGGCGAGAACCAAATGTTCGACGATATGGACGCCGTCGCAATGAAAGATTTGAAATAATCGGTCATCTCTCTTTGGGAAAGTGATGATATCCGATGAATCCTTTACGCAGATATGAAGTCATTATGGAAATACTCCTGGCACAGAAAGAAGTGACCGTTAACGAGCTTAGCGAACGACTGGACGTGACAGGCAAAACCATTCGCGAAGACCTGGCCAAGCTGGAGGAGAAAGGGCTGCTCGTCCGCATTCACGGCGGCGCGATGCTTGCCCAGAGCGACCAGCTTGGCATTCTCTCGGCGAAGGAGCCGATCGTGAAGCATGCCGATGAGAAATCGGAGATTGCCGCAATCGCGCTGCGGTATATTCAGCCGGGGGACATCATTGCCCTGGACGGCGGGAGCACAACATTGGAAATTGCCAGGCGGCTGGATAATCAGGCGCTTACTGTTGTGACGAACGATTTGCACATTATTGCCGAGCTGCTTCATAAAGAGGAAATCCGGCTTGTCGTTCCCGGCGGCTACCGGCTGCGCAATATGCTTGCAGGTCCTGAAGCCGTGGCCTATGTGAACTCCCTCAACATTCAGAAATCGTTCATCTCTGCGACAGGCGTACACCTCCAGCATGGATTTACGATTTATACGAGCGATCATGCAGATTACAAGCGGGCGCTGATCGGTTCGAGCGCAACCGTCTATGGTGTTGCCGATCACTATAAGTTCGGCCAGTGCGCCCTTCGCACTTTTGCCTCTCTCTCCGAGGTGGCCATGATTATTACCGATAGCCAACTGCCTGCGGAAACGGCCAAGCAATACCGTGATGCCGGCATTCAAATCGTCACGAATTAGTGAGAAGGAGTACTTATCATGACACTTTTTAACCTAGCAGGAAAAACAGCCTTCGTAACCGGCGCATCCGGCGGTCTGGGCCAAGCGATGGCCATCGGCCTTGCGGAAGCAGGCGCCAACGTCATTGCCGTCTCCTCTTCCGAAAGCGTAGCCACGGTCGAAGCCATTCGCGCTCTTGGCGGCCAAGCGGAATTAATCGCGGCAGATCTGAGCAACGAAGACATTCTCGAGGATGTTGTGGCTAAAGCGATCGGCATTTACGGCGGGATCGACATTCTCGTCAACAATGCAGGAATCATTCGCCGTACGCCGGCGGCCGACCATGCCCGTCAAGACTGGCACGATGTCATCGATCTGAACTTGAACTCCGCCTTCTTCCTGTGCCAGCTGATCGGACGCCATATGATCGAACGCGGAAGCGGGAAAATCATCAACATTGCCTCCATGCTCACGTACCAAGGCGGGATCAATGTACCTGGCTACACAGCCAGTAAGCATGCGATCGCCGGTGTAACCAAAGCTTTGGCGAACGAATGGGCAAGCAAAGGCGTGCAAGTGAATGCGATCGCACCAGGATACATGACGACGAACAATACGGCACCGATCCTGAAGGACGAGAACCGTACGAAGTCGATCACGGAACGCATTCCTGCCGGCCGTTGGGGTGCTCCGGAGGATCTCAAAGGTCCTGTCGTGTTCTTGTCCTCCAGCGCTTCCGACTATATGAACGGACACGTGCTGTGCGTGGACGGCGGATGGATGGCGAGATAATGGGAATCGGGACGCTCGCACATACCGTCGGTCATCTTCCGCTGAACCAGCTAACCGAGAAGCTGCGCGGACGCGGCATTGATTTCGTCCAACTGGCTCTTGGCAAAGCTATCAGTGATATCGATACAAGCTTAGGTAAGCTAAGTCCCGGACTTGCCAGCCACATCGGCGAGCAGTTCAACAACGCCGGCATTCGCATCGGCGTACTCGGTTGTTACATCAATCCGATCCATCCGGATCCGGAGCAGCGCCGCCGCGAAATCAATCGGTTCAAGGAGCATCTGCGCTATGCCCGGGATTTCGGAACGTCCATTGTAGCGACGGAGACGGCCGACTTGACGACCTATCTTTCTCAGGATGCTGAGCGCTACGAAGCGATCGGTTGGCAGCTTTTTAAACAAACTGTCGAGGAGTTGGCTGAGGAAGCGGAACGTTGGGGCGTGCACATCGGTCTCGAACCGGTGTTCACACACACATTGTCCAGCATCGAAAAAATGGTTCGGATCATGGAAGAAGTACCGTCCAGCAACATAGGCGTCGTATTTGATCCGGTCAATTTGCTGCCGCCTTCTTCTTTGGACACGCAAGAGGCTTTCTTGGATGAAGCCTTTGCCGCTTTTGGCGACCGCATCGTGCTGGCGCACTTGAAGGACGTTGCCGTCCAGGACGGTAAGTTGATTCAGCTGCGGTCCGGCCAAGGGATTTTCCAAACCAAGACATTCCTGCAGAAACTCCATCAGGCCAAACCTGGCGTCGACATTTCTTTGGAGCAGCTTACAGATGAAACGATAAATGAAACACTGCATTATGTAAGAAACTTGCTGTAGCAGCAATAAGCCCCGTCCTCCGATTGGAGGATAGGGGCTTTCCTGCATTTATTTCTGAATGTCAGGTTCCGTTATCACTTCATACTTGTCGCCTAAATACGACTGCAGCGCCTTCAGCGCGGCAACGCCAACCGCAATATCATCCTCGCCGGCCCCGCCGCTTACTCCGATTCCGCCTATGACGCTTCCGTTCACTACGATAGGGAACCCGCCGACAAAAATGGCAAATTTGCCGGGCATCATCGCATGGATACCGAACGCTTCACCATCGGCCGCCGCCGGACCTCCCCGCCTATTGAACAGATGCGTCGAGCGCCGATGGCCGCTCGCGGTGAATGCTTTGGCCATGGCCAGTTCCGGGCTCGTATTGCGCGCGCCGTTCATTCGTTCCATGGCGATCACATATCCGCCGTCGTCGACGATGCAGATCGTTTCCGCGGCATGCGCAGCGGCCGCCGCTGCAAGGCCCGCCGCGATCATTACTCGCGCTTCTTCCAATTCCAGCTTGAATACAGATTTCATTCCCAGCCGCCCTCCCAACATTCCGACACGATATGACGCCAAACCCTCTTTCATACATATGGAGATGCGGGAGGATTATGTCTGGATCTGCGGCTCTGAACCCTACTAAAACAGCCTATCCGGCTCAGCTGAGACCGAATAGGCTGTGATGCGATGCGATGACTGGATTACCCTTGAAGCTCGAACACTTCAGCCAGCAAGCGGTATGAATGAACTCTGGCTGCAATATCATGAATTGGCGAAACAACCATGATTTCATCAGCCTGATAAGCCTCGTTGAGCCGCAGGATCTCCGCTTTCACCTGCTGCGGTGTGCCTACGATCCGTTTGTGCTGGCGGTCCTGGATCATAGCCAAATCTCCTGGCGTGTACGGATAATTCATCGCTGTTTCGACCGATGGGAAGGACGGCAATAGCGCGCCGCGACCAAGCGAGAGGAAGAACAGGTCCGTGCTGGTGGCCAGCCGTTTCGCCTCCTCTTCCGTATCCGCACAGATGACCAACACGGCTGCCAACGAATGCGGCTTCTCATTTAAATTAGACGGTGTAAAATGTTCGCGGTAAATGCGCAAAGCCTGTTCACAATCCGCATTCCCGAAAAATTGTGCAAAACCGAAGGCAGCCCCTTGATCGGCAGCAATTCGGGCGCTGTCGTAGGAAGAGCCCAGCAGCCAAATCTCCGGCGCTGTCGCAATGATTGGCGAGGCATGCAGCGCCGCGAACCGGTGGTTGGCCGGCAATGAATCGTACAAATATCCGGTCAAATCAGCAACCTGCTGCGGGTATTGATCAACGCTCGTATATTTACCTTCCTGCAGTGCGCGTGTCGATATCGGCATGCCGCCGGGAGCGCGTCCCAACCCGACGTCGATCCGCCCGGGATGCAGCGCTTCGAGCAGGCGGAAATTTTCCGCTACTTTGTACGCGCTGTAATGCGGCAGCATAATGCCGCCGGAACCGAGACGTATCCGGTTTGTTTTGGCAGCCAGATGCGCGATCAGCACCTCCGGACTCGAATGCGCAAGCGCCTGCGAAGCATGATGCTCCGATACCCAATACCGCGTATACCCCAACCGGTCCGCTTCTTGCGCCAGCTCTGTCGTTTCAACGAGCGTTTGTGCCGCCGTGCGGCCTTCCCCTATTTGTGATTGGTCCAAAATCCCCAATTTCAACATCGTAAATCACCTCTGCCTTAACTGTAACACAAATAGGAACAGAATAGCAAAAGGTGACCTGGACGCTATTGAGCGACACGTGACCGCCGCTTGATCAAGGAGGATGAGGGCAACCGGGCTGCCCGCTCGCGCTGCTCTTCATTTTGCAAATAAACCGCTACCCCTTCGAACGCTTCTTGCGCATCCTCCCCCTCTATCTCCAACAAAATCGTAGCATTGGGAGGAACCGAAAGACTTAGTGACACGACACCGAGATGCCCTTTGGCATTGAGCATTCGCCCTTTGGCCCCCACATAAATCTGACTTTTGAATCGGTTCGCAATCGTAACAAAGTTAAGTACTTGATCTATCGTCCACGGCCGGTTCATTTCAAATGACCACTCAATTTTCATTTTCATTCGCTCCTTTATGAATGTCTTGATTCTGCATGATGCCATAAAAAAAAGCATGGATTCCGCATCCACGCTTCCGGTTTTCCGGTCAGTTCGGCTCGTTACAATTTCAGTTAATTCCTATAAGTTTACTAAGGTTTAATTTGTTGCGTTAATCTTATCATCGCCAACTGAACTTTGTCAACCTTTCAACTCCTTGAAAAAGGAACGTGGCTGCACTAACTTTGGAACAAAATTCCAATACCTTATGCGAAATCGCCGACTTCTCCATTGCGTTCAAGCAGCGAATCGAGTGCCTCGATCCCTTTACTAGCAGCAAATATGAAGCCATTCATAAATTTCTGATGGAATTAGTCATGATTAGACAATATCTCTCAATTTACACCTCTACCAAAAATAGCCGTTTGATGATAGTTTAAGATATACATCAAAGCGAGGGAGAGATCAGAATGAGAACCATTTATGAGAATTACCGGGGCTTTAAGATCAGCAAGGAAGATAGCACATATAATGCGATCTATTCGGACCGTGTGGTGTTTAGCCGTTGGCAGCTGAGCCAGGTTCTGGATACGGTCGATCAATACGTAGAGATAACGGACAGCAGCAATTCATCAGAGAACGAGTTTGGTTTGCCGCAAAACTAAACGACTACATATGTACGGAGCCCCGGAACGGGAATACATTTGAAAGCTGGCGGAGGATCTTTCCGCTGGCTTTCTGGCTTTTGCGAGGCACCGGTGGGTGTATTTGGGTGAGTGGTACAGGATGCCAGGATGCCATGAACGATTACAGGAATTCCTCCTGTTAATTTTACCTTAAGGAGCAGTTATAACAGGATAACTGGAATGTCTCCCGTTAATCTGCCGCGTTGTCGCTTTGCAGAGGCATTTTCGTGCGAAATAACGTGACAATTTCCAGTTATGGCAGCTAGTAAACGGGACTTCGAAGATTTTAACGGGAGAATTTCCTGCTGTTCGCTAGTAGGGGCTGAGGATGGAGCAACTATCCGGGCTGCCATCGGAGCAATACGCAGCCACTTCCGGCCGTGAACTGTGGTTGATGTAGATGATGCGTGCGTTCTATGTAAGACTTGAGCGTTTGCGTGATATGAAGTTGTGATGTGGATGACTTAGAGTAGCTTGACTTGTGGTGGAGTTGTGGTTACTTAGAGTAGCTTGATTTGTGGTAGAGCTGTGATTACTTAGAGTAGCTAGATTAGTCAGGCGCGTTTAAGTGACGTCAGCGAGCGGTGCGGATGCCATGACTGTTAACAGGAATTCCTCCAGTTAATTTTACCGCAAAGAGCAGTTATAGCAGAATAACTGGAATATCTCCCGTTAATCTGCCGAAATGTTCCTGTGCAGAGGTGTTTTCGCGCAACCCCGCCTTAGGCCGGGGGCTGCTTGATTTCATTTTCATCCCGCATCGACGGAAGCTCAATCCGGGCACATACCCCCTGATCGTCACGAAGACTGTAATGCAAGCCGTAACGCTTGCCGTAATGCAGTTGGATCCTCTTTTGCACGTTAATGATGCCGAAGCCCCGATTGCTTTCCTTCCCGCCCAGAATGGCGTTCATCAGCTGGATATCCGCTTGCCGGTAGCCGTTATCCTCAACGCTGAGTGTAACGATGCCGCCGCCGCTTCGCACCTTAATCCACAATTCCCCGTCCTGGCTCATGTTCTTAATGCCGTGGAGGATCGCATTCTCAATAATCGGCTGCAGGATGACCTTCGGTACGAGGAACTTTTTCGCCTCTTCCTCAATGTCCCAATGTACCTTGAACGCATATTCGTACCGGAACAATTGCAAACGCACGTAAGCTTCAGCGTGATTGATCTCCTCCGCCACCGGAATGAGCAGCTTGCCTTTACTCAATCCGATCCGCATGATGAGCGATAAATCTTTGATCATTTCCGCCGACTCCGCCGCTCCTTCCATGAAGGTATGCCAGTAGACGGATTCCAAGGTATTGTAGAGGAGATGCGGGTTAATTTGCGTGTGCAGAATCGACAGCTCAATCTCTTTATGCTTCAATTCCAGCTCATATTGATCGTATATCGTCTGATTTAACCGGTCCGTCATCCGTATGAAATGGTTGCTGAGCAGCACGATCTCGTTCTTGCTCTCCGAATGCATCGTAATGGCCAGCGGCCTGCCGGGGTGGTACGAGTTGGTGATGCGCGCCAGTCTGGAGATCGGCTTCAGGATCGACTGAATGAAGTACATGGACGCCAGAATGAGTATAAAAAAATAAATGACCATGATCCAGTGCACCAGCTTCTGTACGCTGATATGATCGATAATGATCGATTGCACGGGGACGCGCATCAGCAGCTTCGTATTCGTCACTTCGCTCGTATGAAGCACATGCATGTATGCCACGCCATCTTCCTTCAGCTTATAGACGCCTTCCGATTTGCCCGCCGCTACGGGGACGCTATCGCCAATCTCGAATTTAGGCGTATTCGTCGCCAGCACGACATTGTTCGGATTCAGCAGCATGATCTGGGCGTCGGCGTACTTCTCGAATGGCGTGAAATCCTGCTGCAAAGGCGTCTCGATACCCGAAACGACCAAATAGCCGATAACACTTTCGCCATGATAAATGCTGTTCATCTGTCTCATATACGCGACGGTTTTCACCTTGTTCGGATTGTAGCCGAATTTATCGATGATCTGAAGCACGCCTTTCCCCTTCGCCTGGCTAACTTCACGGTACCAAGAAAGCGCATCCAAATCCGTCGCATAAAAAATGCCGTTGTTTAAAATATCGGGATTCGGCACGAACGAATACTGCTTATCCTTATCCGAGAAAAACATCGAATACCGGATCGCATTCGTCGAATAATTGTTCAAATATTTATCCAATGTCTTGAAAATTTCAAACCGCTCATATTCCGAAAAGGAAGGCAGACTGGCAAGCTGTTGAATCTCTTGGGAGATCATGATTTTCTCGGTTTTCTCGTCGAAATCGCTGCTTTCCCGGTCGAGCGTAAGGTGGCTGCCCCGCACCAATTGGAGCAAAGCATTCCCCACCTGCTCCTCGGTAATCGATTCGAGCTTCTTGGCGACAACCAGATCCAGCACCAGGATCGGGATGACGACGAACGTGATGAGCAGCACAATCAGCTTTTTCATCAGATTCATATTACGCAGCATTTGCAACATACTTACTTACCTGCCTTTCAACCGCACGATCTGCTCCCTACTTCGATACTTGGCACACAATCTCCTTTAAGCATAAGAGAACGCCACCAGAACGGAGTTCTGATAAGCGTTCCTCGACTATCCTTTGACGCTGGATACCGAAATGCCCCGGATAATGAACTTTTGAAAAACGAGAAAAAACAGCACAGGCGGCAGCATCGCCATCGTCAGCACAGCAAAGCGCACACTCCACGGAATGACCGAGGTCGAATAGACGACATACAGATAGATGCCTGTGGCGAGCGGGTACATGCTTCTTTCGGTCATCACCAGACTTGGCCAGTAGAAATCGTTCCATGTCGCGGAGAAAGACAGCATGAGCAGCGTCCCGATAATCGGCGTGGACAGCGGTACGGCGATCCGGACGAACGAGGAGAACTCCCCCGCTCCGTCGATTCGCGCCGCTTCCAGAACTTCTTGATGGATGCCGTCGAAGAAGTTCTTAAGCAGCAGCATGAAGTACGCATTCGCTGCAGCCGGCAGCCAGAATGCCCAATACGTATTCAGCATGCCCATACTCTTCAAATTAAGCAGGTTCGGCACCATATAGGCGGCCGGGGGGATGAGCAGCGTCGAGAAGAAGAACAGCGTCACCCACCGTTTGAAAGGCACTTTCAGATGCGACAGCGCGTATGCCGCCAAACCGATCAGAAGCAAGGATACAGCCACATTGCCGACATAGATGAACACCGTATTTTTGAGAAAAGTAAGGAGCGGCAGGTCAAATCCCGTGAAAGCGTCCTTATAATTCGTCCATACCCAGCTCTCCGGAAGAAAGGTCGGGGGGAAAGCGAAAAACTCCTCACGTGTTTTGAGCGAGCCGAAAAATGTATCGAAGAAAGGATACAGCATCGTCAGGGCCATCAGCAGCAGCAGCAGCACCATGAGTGTATAGCCGGTGCGGACGGGGCCTTTTTTCATATCGTACCTGGAAATAATGCCGCGTTCTTGATGCTTCATGCCTTCTCACCTCTGCGCTGGAGCAAATTATACAGGACGGACAGCAGCACCAGGACGAAAAACATCAAACTGCCCATAGCGCTTGCTTTGCCGAAATCAAGATCGCGAAAAGCCGTATGGTTCAGCCACAGCAAATAGGTCAGCGTCGCATTATTCGGTCCGCCGTCGGTCATCGACAGCTGCGCTTGAAAGCCCTGCGATGTCGTGATCACCTGCAGCATCAGCAGCAGCATCATTAACGTGCGAATGCTTGGCAAGGTGATGTAACGAATACGCTGCCAGACGCTAGCTCCATCGATCTCCGCCGCTTCGTATATATCCCTCGGGATACCGACGATCGCAGCAATATAGATGAGCGTCGCTGCGCCGAAGCTCTGCCATGTCTCCATGACAACGATGGAGCCCATCGCCAGCCCAGGGCTGAAAAACTCCAGCTGCGGAAGGCCGATACGCTGCAGGAAGGAGTTGATCGGCCCTACCGCATCGTAAAACCACTGCCACATCCCATAGAGCACGATAGCCGGTATGGCGCTGGGCAAGTAGCCGACGATGCGCGCTCCGCCTTGGAACCGCTTCAGTTCCGTGACAGCGATCGCAATCAGCGGCGGTATCCAGAAACCGATAACAATCCCGAGCCCCATATAGATCAACGTATTTTTGACCGACATAAGCAGCAGCTCATCCTGAAAAATATTCAGGTAATTAGCCAACCCGATAAAATGATTGCCCTCGACAAAATCAATATTGTAAAAGCTGTAGATAATTCCTTTGACAATCGGCACCCACAGGAAAAGAATAAAGATCACGAGCTCCGGGAGTATGAACAGCGTCCCCCACAAATACCAATTGATTTTCTTTCTCGCTGATTTTGCCGCAACTGCGGGCTGTGCGCTCAATTCTGCACTCATCTGCAACACTCCTTATGAAATCGGACCTAAACCGCTGACGGCTTAGATCCGAATCGTTCCGGCCGTTATTCGACTTTGACTTTGTCAAATACTTCGGTTTGCACTTTGTTCGAAGCGTCGGCCAACGTCTTTTTCAAATCGACGTCTTTGGTTGTGAACACTTTCTGGATCACATTGGCCATCTCTGTGTAGTATTTTTGCGCTTCGTACTGCGCTTCCGGTTTGCCGTCCCATAAGGAGATCAATTGCGGATCATATTTGAATACGTTGTCATACTTCGCCAGAAGGTCCGTATACTTCTTGCCGAATTCGGAGGAGTCTTTCCAGTAGTTGATCGGCTGCGGAATGTACACCCGTTTCTTCGTTTTGCGGTCTTCGATTTCTTTCTGCGTTGAGTTCAGGAAATCGTCCGTGAAATATTCGTCGGTAATCCATTTGAAAGCAACCGCCTGCTGATCCTTGTCGCTCTTCGGATTGATCACGCGGTAGTTGCCGCCGAGCACGCCGGTATGCTTGCCGCCTTTGGTCAATGCCGGCATCGGATACACGATCAGATCCTCTTTGGCAATGCCGCCTTCATTAATGGCCGTGTCCGCCGCGTTGCCGCTTCCGCACATGACCATCGCGCCGCGCCCTTGCGAGAACGCGTTCAAAGCATCACCGTAACCGAGAGCCCAGTTTTTGGGAATGAGGTTCTCGTCCTTGAGCTTTTTATAAAATTCAAGCGCTTTCAATCCAGCTTCGGAATTGAATACACTGACGACCTTGCCGCCGTCAAGCTTCTGCACGTCGCCGCCCGCCGCATACAGGAAATTCGTCCAGTTCCACCCTGCCTCCGGCCCCTTGCCCATCGGAATGAAGCCTGCAATCCCTTTGGCCGGATCGTTGATTTTCCTCGCTGCTTCAAGCAGATCGTCCCATGTCCAATCCATCGGAGGCAGCTCTACGCCTTTCTCCTTGAACAGCTTCTTGTTCAGCGTAATCGTCATCACGTAGCCGTCAATCGGCACGCCGTACGTTTTGCCGTTCACGACAAAAGGCTTGGAGAGCAGATCGTTCATATCTTGAGCATGTGCCCAGGCATTCATCGAATCGGTAATGTCAGCTACCCATTTCTTGTCAACCAGCACCTTGCCTTCGGTCGCATACGTCGTATACTCCGTCGGCGCGCTGTTGGAGGCCATCTTAATGCCGATTTCCAGCGGATTGTACTGCCAATCGTCTTTCTTGAACTCGACGTTCGGATTTTTCGCCTTAAAGCGGGCGATTCGCTGATCGAGCTGATCGTTCTTTTCCTTCTGATCCGGCTTGAACCCTTGTGCGGTAATCGTCACTTTTTTCGCTGGAGCCGCTGTAGCGGTCGTTCCTCCGGTTGTTGACGGGCTCGTGCCTGGCGTGCTTGGCGCGCTCGTCGCCGCCGGCTGCGTCCCGCATCCTGCGAGCAGGACCGTCAGCGCAATGACACCGAGTGCGGATGTTTGTTTGGCTTTCATATGTGGTTCCCCTTTCCAATCATGTAATCTTAAGTACTGCTGCAATTACGATTATAAAGGGAGCCCTGCTCTGGAGCGATGTGCCCTGTTACGCTTATCGTGTCGCATATTACGTACCGGATGACTTCAATTCCGAAATATTCATGCCATAATGCTTCTTGAAAATTTTGCTGAAATGCTCCGGCGACTCGTACCCGATCTCTTCGGATATTTCGTACCGGCGCTTGTCGGTCGTCAGGATCAGCTGCTTGCCTTTCTCCATGCGCAGCTGCGTCACATAATCCCAAATATTGATGCCCATCACTCTTTTGAACAAATAGCTCAAATAGTTCGGACTCAAATGCACGCTGTCGGCGATATCCTGAAGCTTCAACCCCTTGTTGCAGTAATGAAGCTCAATGTATGTTTTGGCATGATAAACAATCCGGTTATTGGCCTCGTCGACCTGCGTGTTCGTCATTTGCTGCTGATTCGTCGTCTTGCCGATATCCTCGATATAGAACATGTAATGGTCTTTCTGCTTTTCGCCCCAAGCCAAACTCTCCATGGCTTCATCGTAAATGTGCGGCCACTGTACGATCCCTTCGCGAATACGGGAAATCCCAATCTGGCACTTGACATTGACATACTTCTGCAGATTCGTATGCACCATCTGGGCCATCATCAGCATCTGGTTCATGCCAAGGGTGCCATGCTTCACTTCCTCCGGCATTTGCATCAGCAGGGCGAACGTTGAATTGTGCGTATGAATAACAAAATGGCTCCATGAGCCTGCCGTCTCTGTCATAATGTTGAGAGCAGCGTACTTGAGCAGGTTGCGGTCCTTCAGGGTCGATATGGGCTCGTCGCGAATGCCGCCACGGTCCAGCGACAGCTTGATCAACAGCATGCTGAAATGTGTGCCGGTCAAGCGGCCGCCCAGCCTCTCCCGAATGTCGGGCACCTCGGATTCATGAACGGTGCCGGTAACAATTTCGCTTAAATAATAGTTTAACTGCAGGTCGGTTACGTCTGCGATTGTGCTGCCCGTTTCCCAATTCGAGAAATGCTGCTGCCGCTCATCCTTCTCTTTCAACAGCTTGGATGTGACGGACAGGAGCTGCGGCGGAGTGATCGGCTTGACCAGATATTCCTTCGCTCCGAAACGGATCGCTTTCTGGGCGTATTCAAATTCACCGTGTGCCGATAAAATGACGATGGGGATCGACGGATCCTCCATGAATATATTTTCAATCAACTCAATGCCGTTCATTTGGTCCATTTGGATATCGGTAAACACGAGATCGATCTTCTCCAAATGAATAAAGTCCAACGCCTCAAAACCGTTATACGCGATAAAAACTTCGCCGATATCCAGCTTGGACTGCTTCAAAATCGCAGCCACGCCTTTGCAAATCATCGGTTCGTCATCCACAACCAAAATATTGACCATTTTGCCACCTCTTCATCCTTCACAAGCATCCTCTTCATTGTATGGTACAACGGACGGGTTTCCAATGAGTTTTATTACGATCAACGTGTCGGATATAGCGGGAAAGCCAACAATAAAAAACCGCCCCCATCGCAAGCGATGAGAACGGTTTAATCCCATTCATCTTTATTTCATTTGCTGCAGTAAATTGACGCGGTAGGCTTCGCTTTCCAAGCCTTGAATTTCCTTGTACTCTTCCTCCGTCAGCCTTCTCGGGGTACCGACCGACTTGGCGATCATATAAATTTTCGCGCTTTCCTCCATCACTTCCGTGCGGTAGTAAGCTTCGCGCAAATTTTTGCCGGTGGTCACAAGCCCGTGATTTTTCAGCAAAATAGAGCTGTACCGGTCCGCTTTCTCCGCTACGAGATTGGCCAGCTTGTCGGTCGTCGGCACGACGTACGGCACGAAGGCTACGTCGCCGACCAGCGCCGCTTGGTCCGGGAACAGCATCGGCAGTTCGTCGTCAACGAGCGTCAAAGCGATGCAGTAAGCCGGATGCGTGTGCACGATGGCGGTCATATTCGGATTGACACGGTAGCAGAACAAGTGCATCAGCACCTCGGAGGACGGACGATACGTTGTGTCCAGAATAGTCCCCGAAGGAATATCAACCGGCACCCACTGCTCCGGCTCGATATCCTCAAGCGCGAAGCCGCTCGGCGATAGGAACATCGTATCTTCGAATCTTGCGCTTATATTGCCGCCAGGACCTACGACGAGGCCTTTGGCAACGCTTTTGCGGGCATATTTCGTTAATTCTTCTCGGATGTGCTGCTCAGACATTGCTCTTTCAGCTCCTTACAGAATGGTTGGCAATCACTTGCCGATAGGTATGGTAAGCTTCCTGCCACTGCTCTTCATCCTTGGACGCGTACCGATCAGGCGGGAACGAATCCCTTACGGCTTGGCGGATTTGATCGAGTGACGAGACCTCGCCGTGCGCTTTGACCTGCATCATGATATTGCCGATGGCCG
This sequence comes from Bacillus sp. 3255, assembly GCF_031456485.1. Taxonomy (NCBI): domain Bacteria; kingdom Bacillati; phylum Bacillota; class Bacilli; order Caryophanales; family Bacillaceae; genus Bacillus; species Bacillus sp. 3255. The sequence goes on along the minus strand of NZ_JAVDUS010000012.1, from coordinate 204,399 downwards.
TCGCCTCTACAGGACCGGCGATAACCGGACGCCCCGTCGCATTGGCCGTCAACTGGCAGAGCAGCTGGTTTTGAATGCCGCCGCCGACCATATGAATCGTTTGCAGCTTGCGCTCCAGCAGCTCTTCGATTTCGTCCAGCGTTTGTTTGAATTTCATCGCCAAGCTGTCGACAACACAGCGGATAATTTCCGCTTTCGATTGCGGAACGGATTGCCCCGTCTCCGCGCAATAGCGGCGAATACGTTCCGGCATATTGCCGGGAGCGAGGAATACCGGGTCTTGGGCGTCGACATAGCTGCGCAGCCCCGGCTCCGCCTTGGCGATCTCCTGCATGTCGGCGAAGCTGAGGGAAACGCCCTCCAGCTCCCACTGTCTCCGGCATTCCTGGAGCAGCCACAGGCCCATAATATTTTTGAGCATGCGAATCTTATGCTCGGCCCCGCCTTCGTTCGTAAAGCCGTACTGGAGACTTGCTTCCGTCAGGATCGGCTGATCGAGCTCAACGCCCATCAGCGACCACGTGCCGCAAGAAATGAAGGCGTAGTCCGTCTCCAGAGACGGTATGGAAACGACGGCAGAAGCCGTGTCGTGAGAAGCCGAAGCGACGACGGAGACCGGCCCGATCTGCAGCTCCTTGGTAATCTCGCTGCGCAATTGGCCTTCGATCGTCCCGGGCATCACGATGCTCGTGAAGAGGCTGTCCGGGATGCCGAGCCTGTGCAGCAAGCTTCGATCCCAGTCTCTTGCCGCTGAATCGAGCAGCCCGGTCGTGCTGGCGATCGTGTACTCCGTGGAGCGGACGCCGGACAAGTAGAAACGGAAAAGGTCCGGCATCAGCAGGAGACGCACATCGTCCGGGAGGTCCAGCCCCTGCTCGCTTCTCTCGGCGTACAGCTGAAAAATCGTATTAAAGGATAAGGGCTGAATACCTGATCGGCTGTATAGATCTTGCTGGGAAGTCTGCTCAAGCAAAGCTTCCATCGCTTGGGCATTGCGGGCTTCCCGATAGTGATACGGGTTGCCGAGCAATCTTCCCTTGCCGTCAACGAAGCCGTAATCCACACCCCACGTATCCACGGCAATGGATGCGGGGCTGCCTGTTTCATGCTGTTTGAAGGCGTGAATGCCTTTTTTGAGCTCATGAAAAAGTCTTAGAAAATCCCAATACAATCTGCCGCTCAGTTCAACCGGATCATTGGCGAAGCGATGAATCTCTTCGACTGTCAGCTTGGAGCCGTTCCAACGTCCCAGAATCGTTCTGCCGCTGCTAGCCCCGAAGTCGACGGCCAACATGCCCAGCGAATTCGTGCTCATGTTCGTGCTCACCGGCGCCACCTCAATTCGTGTTACTTATATAATGGACCGAAGGAAGCGCAAGCTCTGAAATCCGCGCCTTCCGGATCGGACGTGCCGAAATTGCTCCATACGCGAGGACGGAAGATGTGTTCTTTGGCCACGTTGTGCATGGATACCGGGATTCGAAGTATCGCCGCCAGCGTGATCAAATCGGCGCCGATATGGCCATAGCTGATCGAGCCGTGATTAGAGCCCCAATTATCCATAACGGAATATACATCCGTGAACGAGCCCTCGCCTGTCAGAATCGGAGCGAACCATGTTGTCGGCCAAGTGGAATCCGTACGGTCGTCCAACGTCTTATGAACATCCTCAGGCAAATCTACCGAGTAGCCCTCTGCCAGCTGCAGCACGGGACCCAAACCTCTCACAAGATTGATCCGGGACATCGTAACCGGCATGCCGCCTTTCGTCAGGAAATCCGAAGAGTAGCCGCCTCCGCGGAAGTATTCAACGGAAGCCGGACGCCAGGATGTCGCTTTCAAGCATTTGTCCACTTCCTCGTCCGCAATCTCCCAGTAAGGCTTCATAGCCGGCTTGCCGTCACGCGACTGCTCGCCTGTTCCGTCCAGCGCCGCAGGACCGGAGTTGATCAAATGCAGGATACCGTCTTTGGCAGCGCCGCTTAAGGTGTGACCGGTTACCCGTTTCACTGCATCCGGGCTCCAGTATGTTCTTACGTCGGCGAAAATTTGCGCCGTATTCGTCAACAGATTGCCGAACAGCATCGCAACCCCGTTCAAGCTGTCGTTCTCCGTAGCGACCAAATAAGGCGCGCGCTTCCCGTTCCAGTCGAAGGACGTGTTCAGGATCGCCTCCATGAAATCTCCGTTCGGGAAATGATCCGTCCAATGCCGCTGTCCTTGGAAGCCGGACAGAATAGCATTGTGGCCCAGCGCCTCTTCGCCGAATTCGAGATCGGCCAGACGCGGGTTGCCTACCATAAGATCTCGAACGATCAAGGACATCTTCACGACCGTTTCCCAGTCCTGATCTTTTTTCTCGCGCGACGTTTGGATCTCGGCCGGGTTCTTGTCCGGACCTTCCGCACAATTTTCTTTCACCCAGTTCAAGGCCAATTGGTACTCTTCCGGATCGAAAATTTCCTCATCGATTCGGCGGACCAATTCCGACATGTCCACATATTCGTTGCGCATGCCGAGGTAGTTCTGGAACAGCTCCTCGTTGACGATCGAACCGGCGATGCCCATGGACACGGAGCCGATTGCGAGGTACGATTTGCCTTTCATATAAGCGGCTGCGAGGCCGGCTTTGGCGAAGCGGATCAGCTTCTCTTGAACATCCTGCGGAATGTCCGTCGTTCCGGCATCCTGCACGTCCTTCCCATAAATGCCGAACGCCGGAATTCCTTTCTGCGCATGACCGGATAGAACCGCTGCCAAGTAGACGGCGCCCGGACGCTCTGTGCCGTTAAAGCCCCAGATCGCTTTCGGTGTCGACGGATCCATATCCATCGTTTCCGTTCCGTAGCACCAGCAAGGGGTAACGGTAATGGATACGCCTACGCCCGCTTTGGCGAATTTGCTGGCTGCCGCCGCAGCTTCCGCTACGCCGCCGATGCATGTATCTGCGATGATGCATTCGACGGGCTGGCCGTTCGGATATTTCAACGTCTCGCTGAGCAAAGCGGCCACGGCTTTCGCCATGTTCATCGTCTGCTCTTCGAGCGATTCGCGAACACCTTTTCTTCTACCGTCGATCGTTGGCCGGATGCCAATCTTCGGGAATTCCTGATTCCATCTGTGCGTGCTGTTTGCCATCGTATGTTCCTCCTAAGTTTTGAGTAACTGCATGGATATGCTGACACTTTATTGACACGATTAGAGAGTTACCGATAATTCAAACTATGTGGAAATAACGCCTTTTTTCAAAATAACATTGGCGTATAACGCCTTCTCGCTCGTTGCCACGATGGCGTAAGCTTGCTTCGCTCTTTCATAAAAAGCAAAGCGGTCTATATGCTCAATCGCTGGTGTCGAGTGCTTGCGAATCAGATCCGTATAAGTGTCCCAAATCGGCGTTTCCACCTTGTCACCCGGTACAACCGCCATCAAAGCGACCGGATGTTCACTGTACGTATCTAGCGGGAACAGCGATAAAACCGCTTCCAATAATTCCGGTACACCATGGCCGTCGCAGCGAAGCAGGCGATTCGTGTGACTGGCGGCCGGGAAGTTGCCGTCCGCCAGAACGATTTCATCGCCATGGCCCATCTCCATCAGCACCTTCAACAGCTCAGGCGACAGAATGGAGGGTATCCCTTTCAGCATATTCATAACCTCCTCAAATCATGTGTGTTATCGATAACTCAAAATTAACAACTTTAAGCCTTGCTGTCAATCTTTAATTTCTATACAATAGACGAATAGCAAGAGACAAGGATAAACGACATCGTCGTCCTTCCGATCAATCGAAAAAGGTGACGTTACTTGATTACAATTTATGATATCGCAGAGAAAGCCGGCGTTTCGGCTATGACCGTTTCGCGGGTTATCAATAACACGGGGAGGATCAGCGAAGCGACTCGCAAGCGCGTGCGCAAAGTCATGGAAGAGCTCCATTACATCCCGAACTCCATGGCGCGGAGCCTCGTCCTCCAGAAGACCAAAATATTGTCGCTGCTCATTACGGATATTACGAATCCGTTCTATACAACACTTGCCCGCGGGGCCGAAGATACGGCGCTGCGGGCCGGATACCGGCTGCTCTTCGCCAACAGCGACGAGGACTATGCGAAGGAGAAAGACTATGTCGATATGATGCTGTCGACGCGGGTGGACGGCGTGCTGTTCGCGCCGACCGGGGATCATTCCCTGGAGAACTTGCTCCAGCTGCGGAAGCATAACATCCCTTTCGTCGTGCTGGACCGCGAAATTCCCGGCATCGATGCGGATGTCGTGCTCGGAGACAGCAAAGAGGGCGCACGCAAGCTCGTTGAGCATTTGATCGGCCTGGGGCACCGCCGCATCGCGATGATCAACGGGTCGCCGGATGTATCTACGGCCCGCCTGCGCTATACCGGTTATCGCGAAGCGCATCTGCTGAACGGGTTAACCGTCGAAGACTCGCTTGTGGTCCATATGAATTACCGGGATTTCCATGACGAATCCGCCTTGGACGCCCTGATCCATCACGAGGATCCGCCTACCGCAATATTCGCAGCCAACAATATGCTGGCTGTCGGCGTCATCCAAGCGCTGCGCAAGCGCGGCATGCAGGTTCCCCGCGACGTGTCGGTCGTCTGCTTCGACGACTTCGGACACGCCGAGGCGATCAACCCGTTCTTGACGGCTGCGGCGCAGCCCGCCTACCAGTTCGGCGCGCTGGGCATGCAGCTGCTGATCGAACGCATCGAGGGCGATGCGGCTCTAGAGAATCGCAAAATGATTCTTCCTTCCGAGCTGCTCATCCGATCATCCACGCAAGCTGTTCAATAGACGGCTCTGCGTCACTGCGAACATGAAAGGTGAAAGGAGTTCCTATGAACCCTCCAGTTAAGCAAGCGCTGCAAACGACCATCGACAACTGGAACGCAATGACCGCTTCCCACGGCGATGAGCAGGAAGCCGTAGCGGACCAGTTCCAGTCCTCTTTCTACGCATTCATCGAAGTTTTCCGAGACTGGGTTCTCTCGCTCTTGCCGCGTCCCCATACGGTGAGCGAACTGTTCGATTTGGATATGGTTCAAGACATCCTGGACGTCCTGCCCGCTCCCCTGCACCTCAATTTCGAGACGGAAGCCGAGCTGATCCTGGACAATTTGCTGAGAGTCGATGAGGACAAATACGATTAAGCTCCGCATAAACCTTAATGAACGGGATCATTTCCCATAAAGAAAAAACTGTCCCCGAAGATCAGCAATGACCTTCAGGGACAGCCCTATACGTTTTTATCTACGAAAGAAACGTGATTCTGCTCGGCGAACTTCTTCAATCTAGCCGCCATTGCCGCAACATCGAATCGGTTCAGCGTTCGATTATATACCCAACGAGGCGACTTCCCTTTCAGATGGATCACAACTTGACCCGGAGCGTACTCAATCTCGTTAATATTGTCCGCATTAAGAATTAACTCGCGGGCAAACCCCCGCTTCGACAGACTCGACTTGCTTACCTTCAGATATGGCCTGCGAACAAAATAGACGAATACCCCCACAACCAAGTAAGCCAAAGTCGTATACCAGTACATGGCATCTCCGCTCGTTTTAGTCAATGTTAGCAATAAAAAAACGGAAACCAGGACGAAAAACAACGCTAATATAATACTTCTCCCCTTGAATACCTCACTGCGATCCGGATCTGTGGAGATCGGGGCGATCCCTCTCTTCGTTCTGTCCTTGTTTAATTTCTTCGTGTTCTTGCTGACCATTCGTTCCCACTTGCGTGACATGCTGTTCACTCCTTGAATTCTGCTTTTCTGCTTTTCTGCTATTCTGCTTCTCCTCAACTTGCCGGTCCGTTCATTTCAACATTCGATGCACTAGCCCTTCATACCACTTCCATGGCAAAAGGCTTCGCGCCCACAGCCCCATCCGGACACCGCGTCCAAGCGGATACCGCAGCTTCGGGCGGGGGTTGTCCACAAGGTGCGCAATGTGATCGGCAACCTCCTGCGGATCCGGAGCGGTCATAGACGCTTTGCGCGAATATGCCAGCATGCGGCTTAGCCGCTGCGCGTAAGGCGAGTTCTCCGGCGTGTGAACGGACTCGAAGCCTTTGCGCCATATATCCGTCCGGTAAGCGCCAGGCTCCACAAGGACCACACGCACGCCGAACGGCATCATCTCCAAGCGCAGCGACTCGCTAAAGCCTTCGATCGCGAACTTGGACGTGCTGTAAGGCGCATATCCCGGAAAAGCGGAAAGTCCGCTAACACTGCTTACGTTCACGATGCAGCCTGACCGCTGAGCCCGCATATGCGGCAAAACCGCTTTGGTCATCGCGATCACGCCGAAGACATTCGTCTCCAGCTGAGCTCTCCACGCTTCCATCGGGACGTCTTCCACGTAGCCGCCGAGCGCGAAGCCCGCATTATTCACGAGGACATCGATCCGTCCGTGATCTCGCATGACGGCCTCTACAGCTTGTTCAATCGAAGGACTCACCGTTACATCTACGACCATCGTATCGATATAATCTCTAACCCCGGCACGCTGGGCCTGATGCAGCAAAGCCTCGCTTTTGCCCAAGTCGCGCATCGTTGCCATGACGCGGTACCCTTTCTGAGCCAGCGCGACGGATGTGATTAACCCGAACCCGCTGGATGCGCCGGTTACCAGAGCGACTTCGCGTGTAGAACGCATTTGCGCTGCCCCCTTCTTATTGAGTGCTACTAATGAGCACTACCGATGAGCACTACCTCCCATAATCCCATACAAACCGCATATTGTCGATGTAAAAGTTGTGAAACATAATCATCCTTCTTCAGGCATGCCCATATGGTTGAGGTTTTAATCACTTGTGAATGCCGCAGACGATCGGGCGGTAAATTCGGGTGGTTTGCGGGTGGTTTGCGGGTGGTTTGCGGGTGGTTTGCGGGTGGTTTGCGGGTGGTTTGCCCGCTAGCCGGCTCTGCCGCCGGCAGCCCGGCCGCTCTAACGGACACAGCGGCCGTTATCCGGCGTTATCGGGCTGTTCCGCGAAGGCTAACGGACACAGGTGCCGCTATTTGTGCAAATTCGGCATGAAATCGCCGAAAACCGTTAAATAGCGGCCGCTGTGTCCGTTAGCCCCGGAACAGGACCGATTTCCGCCGATTAGCGGCTGCTGAGTCCGTTAGAAGCCTGTTCAGCCGTTCGGCGACATTTTGTGGATGAAATACCTTACTTACTGTATTGCGGAAACATAAAGTTTTTGTAATCAGGCATAAACTGACCGTACATCTGCATAGGATATAGAGTTGGTGATTATTGAAAGCTTCATGAAACCTTTACAGAAAATCATGCAGGCACAGGAAGGGAAGTTGATTTCTTATACTTACACTGGAGAACATTTATCGTATTGAAGCAAGCTGCACGAATCCGCAAGACGCTATTATTATACGGTTGTTGGCGGAAGGTATCGAAGCGCATGAAATGGTTTATTTGAAGAAGAGCTCATTGGATCGCATGAACCTTCTGCTTACCGTTACAGATGCCGTGGGGGCCAAAAGGCATGTTCGCATCAGCCGGAAATGCGCTGAACTGTATCAACTGGCTTTGGAACAAACCCGCTATATCGTTGACGAAGGTTGCCCATCCAAGCCATCAATTCGGGATCTGCGGGCCAGCGATGATTTGATCAAAGTGAGCATGCACGATTTTATCGGCAATCGCTGCCTCATTACCCAGATGGATTGCGTAATTTTACGAACCATATATATGCGTCTTAGGCGGCTGGCGGAAAAGTTCGCCGCACCGGAACTTACATATATGACGGCAATGACCTATCGTTCAGAGCAGTTCGCGCATGCGTAAGATCAAGTGACTCATGTCACTGAAGCGGCCTGCCTGAGGGGCAGCTTTTGCAGGCAGGGTGCTTGCTGAGTCAGGGACCAGGTCCTGCAGGCAATGGCCAACTCCCCCTGGATGAAAGTCAGCTCCAACTGGTAAGGTTCAGCGCTTGTCGGATGCCGAAGTCCCACTCCCCCTGCACTCCGATAAATGGAAAAACTCCCGTTATTCAGAGCTGTAAATGGCTACTGGAACGAATAACGGGAATTTCTCCTGTTAAAATAGCTATCGAAGATGGAATACAGCGCTTTGTCATGAATCTAACAGGAGTTTTTCCAGCTGTTACGCCTGCAGCGGTATCTTTGCGCTAAATTAACAGGAGAAATTCCAGTTACGCTTGCTGCTAGCCAGTTTGCCCGACCCATTCCGTCCCTTGCTCAACCTGATTTACATTTCCATCCATCACCCCGGCATAAACGGAAATACACGCACCCACCGGCAGCCCTATAAACGTTCTATTTTTAACCTTTTCGTTCGAAAATGTTTGATAACAACCTCGCATTATGCTATTGTCATAATTGTAAGCGATTTCAATCGATGAAAGGTGGATTCATGTAATGACTCATTACGTTAAGCAGTCAACCAACCGTCCGAACGCTTCAAAAAACAGGTTCCCACATCTGCTTGCCCTCACCGCATTAGCAGCTGCCTTCGTGCTGCCAGCCCCAGCCGGAGCGGCAACCGTGAACTGCAGTACCGCTGCCTGCCTGACAACCGCTTTGGCTAATGCCTCTCCTGGAGACCACATCGTCCTTGCAGCGGGCACATACACGGGCAATTTCGTCTCTGGCACCAATGGCACCTCAGCGAACCCGATCATCATCGAAAGCGCCAGCGCTACGAATAAAGCCATATTGAACGGCGGCGGAACCTCCAGCGGTTATACGCTGTATTTGACCGGCGATTACACCCAAGTCAAAAATTTAAAAATTACGAATGCAAAGAAAGGCATTATGATTGACAACTCCAACAACGGCCTAATAGACGGGGTTGAAGTGTATAATATCGGAGAAGAAGGCGTGCATTATCGCGACGGGAGCTCCAACAACGTCATCCAAAATTCCACTGTTTACGATACGGGGAAAGTAACGGCTGATTATGGCGAAGGCGTCTACGTCGGCTCCGACGTCGGCAAGTGGGGCACTTATGTCAAGGAAGCCAACAACAACCGAATAACGAACGTGACGATCGGTCCGAACGTGACGGCTGAATCCGTGGACATTAAGGAAGGAACGACTGGAACGATTGTGGAAAACAGTACCTTCAACGGCACCGGCATCTCCGGCGCCAATGCGGCGGACAGCTTCATGGACGTCAAGGGGAACAATTCCATCATCCGCAATAACACGGCGTTCCGCAACAGTAATTCCATAATCGTCGATGCGTTTCAGGTTCATGAACGTTCCCCGGGGTGGGGATATAACAATGATTTCTACAACAATACCGTCAACTTGGACACCGCTGCCCCCTATGTCGTGCTTGTCAACGGCGGTTCTGCCACCGCTTGCAACAATACGCGCACACCGGCAGGCAACATGTACACCTCAGGCGTAACGACGTATACATCCTGCTCTGACGGGACGCCAACCCCTAATATTTTGTCCGTGTCTGCCGTTAGCGATAGCGGGAATGACGGGAATGTAGCATCTAATACGCTGGATAACAACTTAAGCACCCGCTGGTCATCTCAAGGTGACGGCCAATGGATCAAGTACGATCTCGGCACAAGCAAAACCGTCAAATATGCGTCGATCGCTTTCCATCAAGGCGATGTACGTACAACGACTTTCGATGTGCAGATTTCCACGGACAACACGAACTGGACGACAGTATTGGCGAGCAAAGTCAGTGCCTTGACCTTATCACAAGTGGACTACGACTTTGCGGATATGAGTGCTAGGTACGTCCGTGTCGTCGGCCATGGCAATTCTTCCGGCAACGGCTGGAATTCGATCACCGAAGTGGACATTTACGGTAATTAACGAGAGAGGCCGGCTCCTTGGCATACGGAGCCGGCCTTCTATGCATGTGTACCCATGTCATACTCCCAGACCTGCAAGGCTGCGCCGATCATGCCGCCCCAATTTCCACGGTAGGCCTTCTCAATACGCACCCCCTCGCGCATCGAAGGCATCGTCCTAGACATCGTTTCTCGCCGAATCCCTTCGAGAAAAAGCTCGCTCGCATCCGCCACACCGCCACCAACAACAATTAAATGGGGATTAAAAATGTGGATCAGCGAGGCCAACCCTGCGCCGACGGCCGACATCGACTCCTGCATCACTTCGGCTGCAAGGGGGTCTCCTAACCGCCAGCGCGAGAACACTTCTCGCGAATCTACCGGCACCTGCCCCATCCCCGCTTTCTCCAACCGTACGGCCATTCTTCGCGCAATATTCGTGCCTGAGGCATATTGCTCCAAGCACCCTTGGCCTCCGCACAAGCAAGGCTCCCCCTTCCAATCCACGGACAGGTGGCCGAGCTCTCCCCCCGCTCCCCAGACACCGTGAACAAGCTGCCCATTCACAACAACCGCTCCACCAACACCTGTCCCCAGCGCCACGCAAAGGAAATGGTCCATTCCTTTGCCAGCGCCGAGATATTTCTCTGTTAGCGCCAAGACGTTCACGTCATTGTCAACATATACCGGCATAGCGAATTGAGATTGCAGCAGCTGCTTCAGCGGCGTCCCGGCATACCCCGGAAGCAGCTCGGATGCGGACCGGACACTACCGCTCGCCCAATCAATCTGCCCGGCGCTCCCTACGCCGATCCCCTTGAAGCGCAGTCCCGGTCTGGCTGAACCGGCTTCCTGGAGAAGCTTTCGCAACGTCAGCGTCACACGCTCCGAAGTGTCCGCCACTCCCGCAAGTGTCGCCATACTGACGGCAAGCTCTACTTCGCCGCTCGAATGAACGATGCCGGCATTGATTTTCGTGCCCCCGATGTCAATCCCGATGGCGTAGTCGGACATAGGGTCCAACGCAGCCGAAACCTTAACTTCCATGCTTCCCTTCACACCTCCACCTGTTCTCCCCTCAATTCCGGACTACTGTCTGTTCATGGCTTGCATAAATTTGGCGGTAATCAGCTGAGGACGGGTGATCGCACTGCCGACGACGACCTGAGCAGCTCCGCAGTCCAGCGCTTTGGCCGCTTCCTCCGGCGTCCAGATGCGTCCCTCAGCGACGACAGGCACTCGCACCGCTTCACTCAACTCCTGTATTAACTGAAAATCCGGCTCCTCGGATTGGCGGCTATAAGCGGTATATCCCGAAAGCGTTGTGCCGATGAAATCGGCGCCTAACCTTTCCGCTGCCAGCCCCTCTTCCAGCGTCGAGATGTCGGCCATGACCGCCGCCCCCATCTGATGCGCGCATTCAATAAGCGGTTTAACAGCCTCAAGGCGGCCTTCGCGTTTCGTAACATCAAGCGCAACGACTTCTGCTCCGGCCATGACAATTGCTTTCACTTCATTCAGCGTAGGCGTTATGAAAATATCCGATCCGGCGTTTTCTCTCTTAATTAGCCCGATTACCGGCACGGACACCTCTTGCTTGATCGCAATGATATCGAACACGCCGTTCGTGCGAATGCCGGACGCCCCTGCACTTACAGCGGCTCTAGCCATTTTGGCCATCGTATCGCCACCTCGCAGCGGTTCATGGGGGAGCGCTTGGCATGAAACAATCAGCCCCCGCAAAGGGAATAATTCACGAGCTCGATGTATCATAGCCTGGCTCCATTCACTTCAGCTATATAGCCCAGCATCCGTTGATTCAAAGCTATAATCCGTTGTTGATCCGCTGCAGCAACAGGCAGTAAGGGCAACCGGGGCTGCCCCGTTTCATAACCCCGCTCCTTCAAAATGGCTTTGCATGCCCCATACAAGGAAGGGAACGACAGCAGCTCGGTGATCAGTTCATTCACGATGAACTGCCACTTCTGCGCTTCAGCAATCAAACCCTGACGGAAGCATCGCTCGATGTGAAGGAACAGCTCCGGCATGACTCCGTAAGTCCCCCCGATACCTCCATCGGCGCCTATGCTCCTGCCTGCCAAGTATTGTTCGTCCGGTCCGTTCAGAACGAGGAAGCCTTCTCCCCCGGCCGCTTTGAACTGCTGCAGCTCGAATGTGCTTTCGGCGGAAATTTTGACGCCGATCACTTTGTCTTGTGCCGCCATACGCGACAGCAGGCTTAGTGACAAATGAAAGCCCGTCGTTTGCGGGATATGGTAAATGATGAACGGCAGCGATGTGCTGTCGATGATCGCCTGCCAATGCGCCTCTACGCTTGGTGCCGACAGACGGTAATAGATAGCCGGCACGGCTGACACTGCGTGTGCCCCGACTTTCTCGGCGTGCACAGCGAGCTCTACGCTGTCACGGGTGGACGGTGCGCCGACATGCGCGATAACCGTCAGTTCGTCGCCGACTTCTTCGATCACGGCCTCCAACATCGCCTTCCGCTCTGCAACGGATTGCAGCATGCCCTCACCGGAGGAGCCGCCCACGTACAAGCCTGTGACACCGGTCTGTGCGTAGGACCTCGCTAAACGGCGTGCGGATTCTCTGCTTATCTCACCGTTGTCGTCATAGCAGGAATACATCGCAATAGTAATTCCCTTAAACCCATCAGAATTGTTGGTTTTCATATTGATCTTACCTCCTGTTTCTTGCGCTTTTGCTTGCTCTTGCGTACCTCTCGTACTGCACCCCTGCTTGTTCTCACGTACTCCACTTACCGCGCTTTTGCTTGTTCCCACGTACTCCACTTAATGCGCTCCTGCTTGATCCAGCGTACTTTACTCTCTTACACGCCTGCTTGTACTTGTGTACTGCTGCAGCTGGTTACCGCGCTCCCATCTGTACTTGCACCCCTGCTGCTTCTTACGCTTACCGTTTCGCTACCGTTTCTTGCATTCCCCTGTCTCGCACTCCTGCAGTTTCTTGCATTCCTCTTTCTTACCCCGTTACAATCCCGCTACCGTCAGCCCCTTAACCCTTCACCGCACCCATCGTAATGCCCTGCGTAAATGCTCTCTGGAACACGATGAAAATGGCAATCATCGGAACGGATGCCAACAGCGCACCTGCCATCAGAACGCCGTAGTTCGTCATGAATTCGCTTTGCGTCGTCATCATGGACACACCCAGCGGAAGCGTCATCATCGGCGTGGAGCGAATCATGATCAATTGACTGAAATAATCGTTCCACGAAGCAATGAAGGTGAAGATGGCGAGAGCTCCCAGAGCAGGCTTTAACAACGGCAAAATAATCGTCGAGAACAGCCGAATTTCCGTGCAGCCGTCCATCTTCGCCGCTTCCATCAGCTCCCCCGGAATCGTCTGGGCGAACTGTTTCATCAGAAAAACGCCGAACGGCCAACCGATAGCCGGCAGGATCAGCCCATAGTACGTATTCACCCAACCGAAAGCAGCCAGCATCGTGAACAAAGGAACGAGTATGACCTGCTTCGGCAGCGCCATAGCGGCGATAAACATCGTGAAAATGATTTTCCTGCCCGGAAATTGCTTTTTCGCGAGCACGTAGCCCGCCGTTGACGAGACGAGGCATACCGCGAACATTTCCACAATGGATATGACGAAGCTGTTCAGCGTCCAGCGGCCTATCGGGTTTTTGAACAATTCCTGCCAGTTGCCGATCGTCGGCTCCAGCGGGAACCATTCCGGCGGAATCGCCGTCGCGACCGTTTGTATTTTGAATGCACCTGTCACGATCCAGTAAAACGGAAAAATAAATACAATCGTCGATAGCAGGAGAATGATCATGGAGACCACCTTGATCGGGGTCCATTTTCGTTTTACGCCCGCAGAACGAGTTTGCCTCATACCGCCGGAGCGCGCTTGCCCATATGCGTTTGCCGTCATGATGACCTCCTAATACTCTACATCGCTGCCAAAATATTTGAACTGAATCGTCGAGATGATGCCAATCACGATCGCGAGCAGAATGCCCATGGCCGAGGCAAGCCCGAAGTGACCCAAGAGAAAAGCTTGCTCATAAACGCCGTACATCACCGTCGACGTGCTGTAGACCGGACCGCCGGATGTCAACAATTGAATAAGCGCGAAGCATTGGAACGTATTGATCGTCGTAATGACGATGACATATAAGTTCGTCGGCATCAGCATCGGCCACACAATTTTGATGAAAATTTGCCACGGTGTCGCCCGGTCAATCTCCGCCGCTTCCAGATACGAAGCAGGAATGTTACCCAGCGAGGCGACGTACAGAATGATCGGCTGTCCGACCGATGTCGTGATCAGTACGGCAATAATCGCCAGCAATGCAGTTCGCGTATCGCCCAGCCAAGATACCGGCTCGAGTCCCGCGAGACTTGTGAGATAGTTCAAAATGCCGTAGTTCGGATGGTAGATCCATCCCCACACGACGGTAACGCTGACGACCGAGGAGACCGCAGGCAGATAGAACACGCCACGAAACAGCGATCTCCACGTTTCCTTCATCTTGTAAATATTCACCGCAACGAAAACGGAAAAAATGATAACGACCGGCACGGCGATGACGACCAGCAATACCGTATTCCGCATGGATTTCAGAAAAATTTCGTTATGAAGCAATGCCGTATAGTTATCCAGACCGATGAAATCGAAATTTCTTAACGAGTAATCGAAAAAGCTGATATAAATGCCTCTTAGCATCGGGTATGCAACAAATACGAGAAAAAATCCCAACGCCGGAAGCAAAAAGAGATAGCTCATCAGCCAGTCGCGCAGCGCTTTGGTTCTCCACTTGCCAATGGATGCCTCCATGTCCTTATCCCCTTATCTTGTGTGTAGTGAACGGGGCAGCGCACTTCCTTGCACTGCCCCTGCCAACCCATTGCTACTTCTGGACTTGAGCCCGGGCCTTCGCCATCGCTTCATTCGCTTTGACGGCAAAAGCATCCAGCGCTTCCTTGCCTGTAGCCGCTCCGGTCAAAGCACGCTGCAGCTCAGGGAACCAGAACGTGCGGATCTCTGCATAACCGTCTGCAATCGTCGGCGGATCCGTAATGAATTGACGCGCGAGGTCAGCATACTTGTACTCAGGGTCGTCATAAAGACCGGTCACGGAAGTGCGGGCGGATAATCCGCCGGTTTGAATGACGTTCTTCTTGCCCCACACAGGATCGTTGACGACGAAATCGATAAATTTCTTGGATGCGGCGATCTTATCCGCATTGCCGTTATTGAAGATGGCCAGACCTCCCAGGAACGGCTCCAGCTTAGGTTTGGAACCGTCCAGCGTAGGGAACGGCAGCAAAACATCTTCGAAAGGCACTTTCTTATTCGCTACGTTCTGCGCTTTCAATACCGGCGAATAATTCAGTGTAAACGCCAGCTTCCCTTGCAGAAACAAGTCATTCACGTCGGATGCCGCCAAGGAAGCGGCTCCGGCTACGCTCAGTTTGTTTTTGGTCGCTTGAACAACCCAATCCAGCGCCTTGCCGGCATTCTCCGTATTGATCGCAACCTTCGTGTTGTCCTCCGTCAAGAATCGGGATACCCCCAAATTCGCCAAGTAGGCGCGAGTGCCTTGGTCCCCCGCTGTGCTTTTGGCGAAAAATCCGGTCGGAATCATGTCAGGCGCCTTCTCTTTGACCGCCTGCAGTGCTTTCTCATATTCCGCTGCCGTCCACGTTCTGTCCGGTCTGCCCAGCGGAAGCAAATCCAGCGCGCCGATTTTCTCAAATACGGTTTTATTGACGGCCATCATGAACGGCCCCGTATTCAGCGGATACATAACGATTTGATCGCCAACTGTCGACTGCTTCCAGAAAGCCGGGGCGATGTCATTCTTCACCTCTGGTGTAACCATGTCATTCAGCGGTGCAAGCAGTTTCTTTTTGCCCCAGTCGATAATGCGCCCCGGTGCGTCGTAGATGACGTCAGGCGCCGTGTTTGAGGCAATCGCCACGTTCAGCTTCTGTGGCCCCCCGTCGAACGTAATCATTTCCAAATTGACTTTAATTTCGGGGTATTTCTGGTTGAAAGCGGCTATGATCTGTTTCTCGTATTTGCCTACCTCACCGTCCAACGTCTGGAAGTTAGGGAAATTCCACCACGTAATCTCCACCGGTTTGGCGCTGGCTACTGCAGCCGGCGGCTTCGAGGCATCCGGTGATGCAGCCGGCTTGGCCGTTTCTGTATTGCCGGTACATGCAGCCAATAGGGACCCAACTAACGCGACGCTTAGCACGGTCATTAACCCTTTTTTCATTGTCCTCATTCAAGTACCCCCATTATCGTTATAGGAATTTACGGGACTCGTTTCATTCCTTGACCTAAGCATAGATCATAAAGTCCAATGGCAGAATCCCACTGGTTTGACATCTATGGTCCAATTATGACCTGTTCGGTTTTCTGTTTTTTATGAACACGTTTTGTAGCGATTTTAGTATATAATTCAAGTAAAGAGAAGAGCAGGTCACAATTTTCGGGGGAATTCATGTATACGTTATTAATCGTTGAGGATGAGCCGCTGATTCGCATGGGACTCCAGCATTATTTTGCCTGGCAGGAACTTGGGGTCACCCGTATTTTGGCGTCGGACAATGGAAAATCAGGTTTGGAGCTGGCGCTCCTGGAGCGTCCCGATCTCATTATTACGGATATTCGCATGCCGGAAATGGACGGCTTGGCGATGATCGAAGGGCTGCGCGGCCGGTTGCCCGACACCGTTTTTATCATTTTGACCGGCTTTAATGAATTTGCCTATGCGCAGCAAGCGATCCGTTTGGGCGGTGTGCACGCCTTCTTGATCAAGCCGTTGGAATATGAGGAAAGTCTAGCCACCATTCAAGAGTGTATGGAGGTGGTTTCCAACCGGCATAAGAAGCGCGAAGCGCTAGCGGAAATGGAGTTTGCCGTGCAAGAAACGAAGCGGTTCCGAGAAAGCGAATGGATTCGTTTGCTGCTAGAGGATGAGCCGTCCGAGTCGTTTCACGAGGAGATGGCAAGCAGCCTCTTCGGATCGCCAAGTGCCGGCTGTTTGCCGTTCGTTCTGACTTGGCTGCCACCGCTTGCCGCTTCCCCCGTTTCCAGAAATGCAGTCAAAGAGGCGGCCGCCTCGATTATCGAAAGCGCGATTTCCAACCTATACAGCTCTCTGCTTGTTCGTCCATGCATGACCTATCTGCACAAGAACAAGCTGTACGGTATTGCCTTCGTCCATAACTGGAGTCAAGATGAGCAAGGGCTGCCGGAAGGACCTTCTGAGCAACTGATCAAGCAGGCGGGGCTAACCGCGCAAGCCTCCTTCTATCTAGCAGTCGGTTTACCGACCTCCTCGATAGCCGAACTCGGTCCTTCTATGAAACAGGCGGATAAAGCGCTGCTGCAGCGCTATTTCATACCTGACAGGCATATCTTTATGGCGGGAAGCGGCAACGGCCAACATGACATCACCGACATCACATCCGCCGCTCTCCTGCAGCTGGACGAGCCGAACAAGAAGCAGCTGCTGGCATGCCTGGAGAATGCCGATGCCGAACAAATCAAGGCGCTTCTCCAGCATTTCGCCGGGCAGCATGCGGAACCCATGCAGCAGCTCTCGCCTGCACGCTGGCTTGCCTTTCTGCAGGAGCTGATCAGCGCTTGCCTTCAATTCGCAGGCAGGAACGGCGTCCCTTATGAAGGCGTTTACAGTGATAAATTGTTAAGCCTGGCATTCGTAGACGACTTCCCTACGCTGGAGGCTCTGTTCGAATGGCTGGGCGCATGGATGGTTCAGCTTGGCATGATGTGCCGCCAGAGCTCGCTGTCTGATTCTCCGCAGGACATGCTGATCTTCGAACTGATCGCATCCTATATCAAGCAGCATATCGCCGAAGAAGTGACGCTGCAGATGGTAGCCGACCGGTTCTACTATAACCCGTCATATTTAAGCCGGCTGTTCAAACGTAAACTGAACAAAAACTATATGCGCTTCGTGACGGAAATCCGTATGGCATATGCCCAAGAACTGCTGAAGAAGCCCGACCATCTCGTTACGGATATTTGTACGATGTGCGGCTATAAAAGCTATAAGCATTTTGTGAAAACGTTCGGCAGCCTCACCCGGATGACGCCTACGGAATATCGAAAAAAATGGGGCTGGGCCTGATATGTTCAAATCAAAGCGGTTATCTTTTCCCATCCGGATGAAACATGTGAATCATCAAATCTTTGTGCTGACGATTCTTATCATCACTGTTCCGTTGCTGCTTATCTCCGTCATCATCTATGTATTTTCCATTCAAGCGGTCAAAAACGAATACCAGAACAGTTCCAATTTAATTTTGAAAAACTTGTCCTTCAATATTGACCAATATTTGCAGAGTATCGAGAAAGGCACGCTCAACGCTCAAATGGACGGGCAGCTGCAAGCGGCGCTGGAGCATTGGACGACAGCTGGCGATGACAGCGGCAGCGACCGGATGATTGCCTACGGCAACATCATCGAGCATTTTATTTCTTCCATTGAGATGACGATCAAAAATGTGGACTCCGTCCAAATTTATGCCGGATCGCGCGTCTTCTACTCGATGAATTTCAATCGCTCGGATTACGATGTCAACGATTTCACGCACGAAGACTGGTACCTGCAGACCCAACGTAAAGCGGGAGGCATCGTGCTCTTCGGAGCACATCTTCCGTTTCACCGCGTGAATGCCAAACAATCCGTCATTTCGATCGCCAGAGTCATTAACAAAGTCGGCACCAAGCAGCCGCTCGGGGTCATGCTGATCGATATCCGCCTTGATTCGCTGCGGGAGATTTTGAAGCTTTCGGAGGACAGTAAACGGTCTTTTCTCATCCTCGACGACAAGGGCGGCATGATCTATAATTCGGAGCGCAGTCAAGTGATGACCGATATCTCGGCTTCCTTGCAAGCTCCCGCTATACATGCCGCTCTGGACCATGATTCGGGCAGCTTCTACTCAGACTTCGCCGGTGTGGATACCTTCTTCAACTATGTCGCTTCCCCTTACTCCGGCTGGAAAGTGATTCAGTATATCGACGAGAAGGAGATGACGAAGCAGGCCGACATTTTAATCAAAATCATACTGACCTTGGCGATCCTATCGCTCGGAACGGCGTTGTTGTTCATGTTCATTCTATCCGCGCGGGTCACCAAACCAATCATTCTGCTGGGCCGGCAGGTCAAACTGATCGGATTAGGGAAGCTCGATGTCGATTTGAGCACTGACCGGCAGGATGAATTCGGCGTGCTGTACCAAGGCATCCGCAAGATGGCCGAGGATCTGCAAAGCTATATCGAGCGTTCCGCCACAGCGATGGTGCAGCAGAAGATCGCCCAATTCGGCGCGCTGAAAAGCCAAATTAATCCGCATTTTCTGGCCAATGTGCTGGAGTCCATCCAAATGAAGGCGATTATGAACGGGCAGCGGGAAATTAGCGATATGGTCGGCATGATCGGGCGGTTGTTCCGGATTCATATTCAATCCGGGAAAGAGACCGTCACCTTACGGGAAGAACTGGAGCATATCCGGTTATACGTGAAGATCCAGCAGCTGCGTTTTCCAGATAAAATTCAGTACTTGGAGCGGCTATCGGAGGCTAGCGAAGAGCAGCAGGTACTTCATTTCTCTCTACAGCCGCTCGTTGAGAATGCAATTATTCACGGGCTGGAACGGGTCAGCCACCCCGGTCTGCTGGAAGTGATGACGCAAAGTTCCGGTAACGACATGGAGATCGTCATCAAGGACAACGGGGCCGGGATGGATGAGCTACAGCTGCAGCAGCTGCAGCAGCGGCTTGCCCAATCATCCGATACACTGGGTGAGGCTCATATCGGGATCAAGAATGTCCACGACCGGATTGGTTTCTATTTCGGGGAGCCGTATGGCCTGACCGTTCGGAGTCAAGCCGGTGAGGGGACGACCGTCACGATCCGCCTGCCGATGAGGAAGCGAGAGGCATGAGAAATATGAAAGGAGCTAAGCGCTGCCGCTTAGCTCCTTTTATTACCCAAGCAAATCGTCCAGAATGCCTCTCAATTGATCCGCTACCGCCCCGGCGCCTGCCTCCAGCTCGTCTATGCTGAAATAATAGCGGTGAAGCGATTCGTCGGTGTCCATCAAATCCGCCAGCATGCCGCCGAAACCACGGCCTCTGCGGTCAAGCTCCATGATGACTTCTACGCCGTTCTCGTTCGGGTAGAAGACAAGCTCCAGCTCATCCACCGAGCTGCGGTATTCGCCGTTCTGATACGGCACGAATTCGAAATTTTGAATAAACGGAAGATGATAATTGCGCTGCGGATAATACTCGTTCTCGGCCTTATGCAGATGAAAGCCGATCTCCTCCAGCGCTTCGAATAAAATTGCGGTGTGCGGATGCGGAGCTACCTGGATATAATCCCGGTCGGACGGATCCACGGCGTTATCGATATCCAGTCCCGTATGAATCCAGATTCGGCCAGCCCCGATCGAGATCGGCGTCTCATGAGGAAGCTCGAAATGAAACGGAATCTCAACCGATTCTCCGGCTGCAATCGTTAACCGCTCTCCCAGCAGGATGTTCGCTACGGCCGCCGTTACTTTCTCCTTGCGATCAGAGTCGCTCTGGGACGGCTTCAAGTACTCCGTCATGATCTGGAAATAAATCTTCTCCACTTTTTGCTCGACGCTGCCGCCTTTCATCAGGACGATGCCATCAACGAGCTCACCCGGAACGAATCGATTCGTATGAAACTGCGCATCCACCTCAATATTACCGATACCTGCACTTGCCAGCATTTTCTTAAAAAAAGACATCGTTCTTCCTCCTCTTCGTCCCGATCAAAAAGAGCCCGAAACTACCGCTCCCGCTGATTCAAAAAATCTCTAGTTAAATTAAAATGATCCGTATCTTCATACGCGATTGGCTCGATTGCGGTTTCAGTATACTGAAAAATTTGCGCCCCCGGATAAGACGTCTTGTCGTTATGAATGGGATGAATAGTGCTTAAGTAATTGTTCCACCGGGATTCCATTGATTTTTAAACCCGTGATATCGCAGTCCGCGATCTCTACTCCGCTTAAATCGCAATTGGTAATTCTCGTATTGGATAACTGGCAATGATCAAAAGTGATTGGCGCGTAGCCGCCATCTTCGCGGTAATTGCCGTCGCCCTTTTGCGGGAGAACCACATTCGTGAACGTCGTCCCGAAGAGGTGGATATGATCCACTTGAGCGTTGCTTAGATTTGCATGTTGAATTCGGGTGTTAGACAAGTTCACGTTGGTGATCATCGACCGCTGCATATTAATGTCATTGTAAGCCATGCCGCTCATATTCGCATTATGAATGCTTGTCCCTGCCAGATTCACATCGTGAAAGGCCATATTCTCCGCACGCAATTTGCTAAACGTTGACCCTGTGATATCGCTCATTTGCACATTCAAACGATCCGTTTTCAAGTCCACACCGCTCAACCTCTCTTTTTTAAAATGCCATGCATGTTTCATTATTTAGGGTGATACCCCTTCATTTTACACGAAACTCTCTTTTATCTCTACGAGACTATGCTACTAACGGACAAAGCCTCCTCGGCACATCAGCGCAGCGCGGGCGCAGAAACAATCCAGATAGGGCGCTAATTACCACTCGCGCAATTATATGCGAAAAATCATGTGCAATTTTACTCTATTGGGGGAAAATCGTTACATATATTCGAAAAATCATACACATTCGGCGCTAGTGAACCAAAATCGGTATATTGTATTCAAAAAATCATCTACATACATCCATAAAAAAACGCGATGCCCCTCACGGGATGCATCACGTCGAAATTATCGAACCTGCCAGGTATTCCTCGAGTACCTTAAGTTTTCATTTATTCAACCTTCAACAGCCGCCACTGTTGATTTTTGCCGCCGTTGTCGGTGTATTGGATGGCCGGAGCCCCGTTTTCTTCGGAAGCGCCGGAGATGTCGATCAACTTGCCGGTCGCCCGGTTTTTCAGTTTAAAGCTGCCGGCTCCGCTGTCGATAACCTGCCAGTGCTGGCTGGTCCAGCCGCCGTCATCCCACTGTTCGATCACGGCCCCGTTCGTCGTGGATCCGTTCTCGACGCCGATAAGTTTGCCGCTGCCGCGGTTCTGAATTTTATAGTAGCCGCTTCCCGCGCTAATGAATTTCCACTGCTGGCTGTACCAGCCGCTGTCGATATACTGCTCCAAGTTATCCCCGTTCGCCGTACCTTGGCCAACGACATTGAGCCCTTTGCCGCCATTCCGGTTCTCCAGCCAATAGTACGCGTTCGTATCGATCGCCGGCGAAGAGGCGCTGATCGTACCCGTGCTCGTATCAATTGTGACATAGCTGCCCCAGTTCATTGATAGCGAGGTGCTCGTCGGGAATTGCAAAGGCAGCCAAACATAACGGGACTCCATGACTTTCCCGCTCCATGCTCCCGCCCAGCGATCCCCCATATACAAGTACGAGGTGGTGCTGGAGCCTTCAACCGGGAGCACATAAGCGCTCTGCGAGTCATATGTCGTACCGTCGCCGAAGTTGCTGAGGCCGCTCCAAGTACCGGCAATGGACGTGGCCGTAGCATACTTGCCCTGATTCGGATCCCAGCCGGTTGCGCCGGAGGTGACCAGGAAATAGACGCTGCCGCGCTTGAACATGGCGGGCGCTTCCCGGTACTGGCCGGTCCAGAGCGTTTGAACCAAAGAATCGACGCCCAGGAAGTCGGAAGTCAGCTTGTAGATGTTCAAATCGGCATTGACGCGCGTAGCCGAAATCAAATAAGCGGTGCCGTTATCATTGTAAACGGTCATATCCCTGGAATCGTAACCAAGCGGCCGGAAACTGCCGTGGTAGGTGTAGGCGCCGTCTACGGTGCTCGAGGAAGCGACGGCCGTTCGCGCCTGCCCGTAATCAACGCCGTTCTCCCAATGCATCCAGAGCACGAATTTGCCCGTGGAGCTGTTATAAATCACTTTCGGCCGCTCGATATTGGATACGTTCAGCTCAGCCGCCGAATTTTTCGTCAGCACATTGCTGCGGAATTCCCATGTTTTCAGATCCGTCGAGCGGTAGCAGGACACGGCATTGAAGGTTCCGTCCGTGTTCCGGTTCTCACCGAACCAATAGTAATAGCTGCCAACCTTGATGACGCCGCCGCCGTGGGCATGAATGACATTGCCGCTTGTATCCTTGAACTGGATGCCGTTCTGAAGCGTGACGGCAGCAGCTTCCGTCTCCTTGGCGAACAAGGCTGCGCCCAGCACTTGCCATGTTAAAACAATCGCCAGTATGAACCCGAATAAGCGCAGCGCCGGTCTTTTCCTTTTTTCCATCACATTCATCCGTCCTCTCATCGATTTTGTTTCCTGTCTCTTCCTGCTGCCGCAACAATAGCTCCGCTAATTATGAAGCGCTTACAATTATACTTTCCCATCACCTCCTCCTCCTTTACGATATAAGAATTCATGGCTCTGCTTCCACTGCAGAAAGCGAACATCTATGAACTTTTCATACTTTTCGGAGTGAACTTTTCGTCGATGCACTTTGGGAGACGTGAACGCATTCATTTTTACGCAAAAAAGAACCCCCATCATCCGATGAAGGTTCAATTTCGCTCTTTCCTTAGCCCGCATTCTGCTGCTTCTGCCGCTGTCTGAATTTCATCAGCTCCGGCAGTGCGATGCCAAGCATTGTGACAACGACGCCAATCCATTGAACCGCTTGGACGGTCTCATGCAGCACCACATAAGACATGATAACGGCCGTTGGCAATTCCGCCGCGCTCATGATCGTTGCCATCCCCCCGCCGATCCGGGGGACGCCGATGGCGAAGCAGAGCGGCGGTATGACTACGCCGAAGAAAGCTAGCAGCAGTGCCCACGGCAGCAATTCCCCATGCAGAGAGCCGTTCCATAGGAAGTGCGGCGGATATACCGCCATCACGAGAATGATGGAGCCGGATTGCATAATGGCGCTTCGCGTGATTGGCGCGACACGGCTGGAAACTTTGCCGCTGAACAAAATGAATAGCGCGTAAGTCAGAGCTGACAATAGTCCCAGCACAATGCCGATCAAGGAAGGAGCTTCTTGCCCGCCGTGCAAATAACCGCTTGCCATAAGGATACCGGCGAATAACAGGCAGAGAGCGAATATTTTCTCCTTGCCCGGCCGCCTGCGTTCGATCACGGCTTCCAGCACGATGCCTATCCATGTAAATTGAAAAAGCAAGATGATAGCGAAGGACGCCGAGACATACTGCAAGGCGCCATAATAAAAAATACCGGTCAATCCTGAAGTCGTGCCCACCGCCATCAGCGACAAAGCTTGCCGCGGCGACACCCTATACTTCGCAGTTGAAGCCCCCGTGCCACCTCTGTCGGACTTCGAGGTGACGAGGACCAGTGTCCAGATCATGAGCACGCCGAACAAGTTTTGGCTGCCCACCACATCTCCGACATGAAAACCCGACTCATACGCTTTCTTCACGAAAGTGGATAACAGCCCGAAGGAACAAGCGCCAGCGAGTACGTACAAATAATATTTCATCATAAGGATCGCATCAAGATATCTCTGACCGTATCACGGGTCATCAACTTGTATTGTCCGACTTGATTTTTCATAAATGATTTGTGAATTAATTCTTCGATTTTCGTATCATCGATCCCATAGTCCGCCAAGCAATTCGGCGCACCTAATGCATTCCAGAAGGACCGCAGCGCGTCAATTCCTTCATTCGCAATCTCAAGATCCGATTTGCCAATCCCGTCCACACCGAAAACGGCCATCGCCAGCTTCTTCATCCGCGACGGATCGTCCTCCGCACAATGACGCATCCAATTCGGATAAATAATGGCCAGTCCGCCGCCATGCGGAATGTCATACACAGCAGACAATCCGTGCTCGATCTGGTGCGAAGCCCAGTCCCCGCCGTCCGTCCCGCACGACAATAACCCGTTGAAAGCCATTGTGCCTGCGTACATAATCGTTGCCCGGTGGTCGTAGCTGTTAGGATTCTCCAGCAGCTTAGGTGCAGCCTCGATAATCGTCTGTAGCACAGACTCCATGAACCGGTCCATCATCGGCGTATTGTCCGTCAGGTGGAAATACTGCTCCAACACGTGAGTCATCATGTCTACGATGCCGTAAACAGTCTGATCCATTGGAACCGAGTATGTATATTCGGGATCTAGAATGGAAAAAGCCGGATATGCCAGAGGACTGCTCCATCCGCGCTTCTCATTTTTCTCCCAGTGGGTAATCACGGAAATATTGTTCATCTCCGAGCCTGTCGCCGCAAGCGTCAGCACGGTTCCGAAAGGCAGCGCTCTGGCGGGAGCCGCTTTGCGTGTTATGATGTCCCACATGTCGCCTTCGTAAAAAACGCCGACCGCGATGGCTTTCACGCAGTCGATAACACTGCCGCCGCCAACGGCCAGGATAAGCTCGATGCCATGCTCACGGCACAGGTCGATGCCTCTCTTCACCGTCGTCAGACGCGGATTCGGTTCAACGCCGGACAGCTCAACGACTTCCGCTTGCATATGGCTAAGCTGCGCCTTAACAGCCTCATAAACTCCGTTGGTCTTAATGCTGCCGCCGCCGTAGACGAGCAGTACTTTCTTGCCGGCTGTGCCCAGCTCTTGCGCGAGCATCTCGATCTGCCCTTTGCCGAACCACAATTTGGTAGGATTCCATTGTAAAAATGATTGCATGCCTGTTACTCCCTTGATGTCTGATGTCTAACTACAGCAGTATACCACAAGTCCGATGCAATATCGAAAACAGCCCAGTTCCTTTGCCTAACCGGCTCATATGATAGATTGAGGTGAAGATTTCATGCCCAATTACCGCATCATCATCGACCTGTCCGATTTCCAACTGTACCTGCTCGATGGGAACCGGGTCGTACGGGGCTTCCCTGTCGGCATCGGCCGGATGGTGACCACAACGCCTACCGGCGAGTTTACCATCATTAACAAACAGCCTAACCCCGGCGGGCCCTTCGGCGTCCTCTGGATGGGTTTAAGCAAGCCGCATTATGGCATTCACGGTACCAATGACCCCTCCTCCATCGGCAAGCATACGTCTCATGGGTGCATCCGGATGTATAACGAGGATGTGCTTCAGCTGTCCGCTCTGGTTCCCATCCACACGCGAGTGACAATTCGGCCATGAATAAAAACCGCACAGCCAAGCTGTGCGGTTTTTGACGGTTAGATCCGGTGCACCGGCAAGGAGAACGAAATCGTGCAGCCTTTGCCAAGCCGGCTCTCCGCCCAGATTTGTCCCCCGTGGTACTGGACGATCTCTTTGGCGATAGCCAGGCCCAAGCCGCTGCCGCCGGATGTGCTGCGTGATTTGGAAACCTTATAGAACCTTTCGAAAATGTGCGGCAAATCTTCTTCGCCAATACCCACACCCGTATCAGACACCCGAATGACCAGCTCCTGGGGATCCCCTTTCATTTCTACCCGGACATGAATGAACCCGCCTCGCGGTGAGAACTTGATCGCATTGTAAATGATATTGGCGTAGACCTGTTCGATCCGGTCCGCATCCACAGTCAGCAGCAGTTCCTCGCCATCGGTTTGGTCCATCTCCAGCGTGTAGGTGATTCCCGCATTCGCGCAATCCAGCTCATACTTGGCAAACAGTTGACGCACCATCGTCTGGCAAGAGGTCGGCGCCAGTTGGAAATGAAACTGCTTCGTCTCCATCCGGCTCAGTTGATACAGATCGGTAATCAATCGCTGTATACCGACGATCCGCATATGAACGACGGACAAATACTTCCGCTGTTCTTCCGGCTCCTGGATCACCCCGTCGAGAATCGCCTCGACATAACCCTGAATGGACGTTAACGGCGTCCCCAAATCATGGGAGATGTTCGACAGCAAGTCTCTGCGCGACGTCTCCATCAAAATCAGTTCATTCGTCCGCTCTTTCACCTTGGACTCCAGATCGTTGTACAGCCTTGCATTTTCAATCGAGATCGCCGCTTGAGCGGACAGCAGCTTAATAATATCGAGCCGATCGGAGGTGAACGCATTGCGGATCAAATTATTTTCCAAATAAAAAACGCCGACCAGATTGCCCTGATGCAGAATCGGCTCGCAGAAAATCGATCGGCCTTCCGCTGCCCGAATATAAGGGTCATGCGTAAAAATCCCTTTGTTCGCCGCATCGTCGAGAACGACGCCTTCCTTCGTGCGCGCAACGAATTGAATGACCGCCGTCGGCAGGTCCTCCCTCGTCTCAAGGGCCACTGAGCTTACAATGCAGGAATCTTTGCCGTCAATAGCGAGCATTTCGGCCTCAACATACAAACTGTCCTTTTCTTTCAGGACAAGAATGCTGCGCTCCGCGCCTGACGAATAGGTAACGATCTCCATGAGCCGTTTAATCAGCTGCTCCAGATTCACTTCACTGGACAGCGATCTCGACGTGTTCATAATCGTCATGAAATCGAGCGCCTGCAGCGAGTAATCGCTAATATTCGTCGCACTCCAGTCCTGCTGTTCCTTCAGCGAGGTCAAATAGTTCGGGTAGCGCATTTTCAGCTCATCCGCCTTGGCATTGGCCCCCCAGCTCAAATACCCGTAATAGGCATCGATGAGATACGTTTTCGCGATTTTCTCCCGGCCGGCATCCCGGTACAGCTTGCCCGCCAGCTCGCACGCAATCGCCTCATGCTGGATAAAGCCCTGTTCCCGCGCCAACCGGATCGATGTTTCGTATTCCTGCTCGGCCTTCTGGAAGCTGCCGGTAACCCTGTACCATTCAGCCCGCATCAGGGAAACGAGATGAGAGAAATTCTCCGGGCAGTGCGCGGCCCATTTGTCCATCTTGCGCAGCATCTTCCCGACCTGCTTGGCGAGCTGCTTCTGCTCATGGACTGCTGCTTCCTTGTACATGGCGGCAATCGCCAGCACATAATAGAAGTAATTCTCCGGGATGTGGAACAGTCCGAAAGAAACAGACTGCATCGGCTCCGCTTCCTTGCCCGTCTTTAAGGCATCCGCATATTGACCGAATAAATAATACAGCATCATTTTCTTAACTTTATATTCGTGCAAAATCACTTGGTTCGGATGAATCTCCAGCTTCCGGATAAACCGCTCCTCCTGTTCCTCGTCAGCACCGAGGATCAGCGGATTGCCGGCTTTTCCTTCCAGGTTTTCGTTGACCATCCGCAGCATTTCCAACATAAGCAAGGTATCATGATGATTCGTCTGTTCCAAAATCCGATAGTGCTTGTTCAAATCCTCCTGCACTTCGGGGAGCGGAACCCCTTGGAAGTCTTTGGCCAGCACCTGGTAAGTCAGCGCATAGCCTGCAAAAACCAAATCGCCGTCCTCAATGCCGCTCTTGAAGGAATCTTTGAGATGCTCCAGACTTACGCTAAGCGGCTTCACCCACGGCGTGACGAATAAGCCGAAGGAGAAATGGCTTTTGCTGCGGTATTGATGCGACTGAAATCGCTCGTTCAATCTGGCGCCGAGCTGCCCGTACTGATAGCCAAGCTGATAATCCCCGAAGCCGGAACCGAGAATAAGGCCATAGGAGCCGTATACATACGCCATAACCGGCGTATTGCCGTATTTCAGGGCATGCTTGGTCATGATCAGCATAAATAATACGAACAGGTTCGTATTGACGAAATAAGCGGCGATCGCAATACTCATCATCAAGTTCATCAGTTTGAAGCGGTATTCATCTTCCATGATCGGTAAATCGTACAGCTGCAGTGTATTTTTGCGACCGATTTTGGCCTTCAAATTCATGTATGCAGCGAAAATATTCACGCCCGTCGGTTCGCTCGGAATGCGCAGCCCTTGTTCGGCCAACGCCTTCAAGCCCACTTCGACGCTCTTGCGCTGTTTGCCGACATTCGTATACAAAATGACCTGCAGGTTATAGACTTCGAGCTTCAGCTCGCTCGTGCGCGCATCCTGCAGCAGCTGCTCGTAAGAAGTTTCCGCTTCGTCCGCTTGCCCGTTCAGGTACAGCACTTCCGACTTCTCCAACCGGATCGAGAAGCTGAACTCCGCCATATCTTGGTTCTCAACCTGCTTGAGCAGCTCCAAGGCTTTGTTGTAATACTGCAGCGCGGAACGATAAGCGTTGGACGATTTGGCTTTGCGGCCTGCGCGGAGATTGAACTCCAGCAGATTGATTTTCTCCTGCCGCTCCGTTAATAGAACGGATCCGAAATTCATATGGTTCACGATGTCGAACAAGCGCTGCTCGATCTGATCCTCCGACAAATGCGCAAGCAGTTGACGCGTAATATTCAGATGCATCTCCGGCAGCTGAGCTTGCTCGATCGAACCGTAAACGGCTTCCTGGATGGAATCGTGCACGAACATGAAGCGGATGTCTTGAGCGGCCGAGTTGCCCTGCGAATCATTATAAAATTTATAATCCGTACCGACCGGAATGATCAAGCCCGTCTGGATGGAAACTTCCAGCTCCTGCAGCACCTCGGCGAATGAGGTCATCGCAATGATGCCGAGCGCCTCCAGATCGAAGGTGGCTCCCAAGCATGCCGCTTGCCGCAATAGATATTGCGTTCTGGCCGGCATGCGCTGCAGCTTCTCGGCGAGCAGGAACATGAGATTATCGGTTATGCGGAGCTTCTGGATTTCATTCATATCCCATATCCAGCGGTTCGCTTCATAGCTGTAAGCGAGCAAATTTTGCTCGTAGAGCGCAGTAAGAAATTGTTTGACGAAGAACGGATTGCCTCCGGTCTTTTGGAGAATGAGCTGCGCCAGATCGGCAACCTGCCGCTGCTCGGTCTTCAGCGATTCGGCGATGAGCTGCGTCACGTCGGTCATTTCGAAAGCCTTCAGCGCAATGCGTTCCGAGACGAGCCGCTCCGGCAGCTTGTCAAGCAGCTGCACATGCGTGGTGGACAACCAATTCGTATCGTATTCGCTCCGGTAAGAGCCGATGAACAGGAAATGCTTCATCTGCGAATCGTTCAGCAGCAGATCGATGAACTGCAGAGACGCCGCATCCGCCCATTGCAAATCATCGAGGAACAGGACGATCGGTCTTTCCTTGGAGCAGAAGATGAGCAGAAATTGCTGCAGCAAGAAGTGCAGCCGATTCTGCGTTTCCTGCGGCGGAAGCTGCTTCGCATTGGGCTGCTCCCCGATCAGCAGACTCAGCTCTGGTATCAGATCGGTCAGCACCTTGCCGCTCGTGCCGAGCACCTTGAGCAATTTCCCGCGATAATCTTCGATCTGCTGATCCTTCTCCGTCAGCAGCTGGCGGACGAGCTGGCGCAGCGCTCTGGACAGCGCATGGTAAGATACATGCTGTTTGCCAGGCTCGAACCGCCCGGACAAGAACCAGTTGTTATCTTTCATAATCATCTTCATCGTCTCGGCGATGAGAAACGATTTGCCGTATCCCGACTCTCCCGTCACCCAGACGGCCTCGAGCGAGCCATGCACGGCGCGCCCGTAGACGTGAAGCAGCCTTTCGGTTTCCTGGGCTCTGCCGTATAACCCCTGGGGAATTTGAAACATATCCGTCATATCATATAGGCCAATAGGGAAATCGGGATACTCCTGCGGCGCATTCACCATCATGAGGCAATGCTCCAAATCCTGAATAATGCCGTAGGCGCTTTGGTAACGGTCCTCCGCATTCTTGGCGAGCAGCTTCATCACAATCTCGGATAGCGGCTTCGGAATATCCATGCGGATCTTGTCCGGAGGAGTCGGCGTCACGGCAAAATGGCAGTGAATAAGCTCAACCGGATCTTCCGTTTGGAACGGAAGCCTGCCCGTGAGCATTTCGTAGAAGGTCACGCCGAGCGAATAATAATCGGAACGATAATCGATCATCCGGTTCATGCGCCCCGTCTGCTCGGGAGACATGTAACTGAGCGTACCTTCCAGCATGAGGGGGTCTATCATTTCTTGACGTTCGCGTGTAAAGGAGGAAATGCTGAAATCCGCCATCTTCATGATCTTTTTATCAGGATTAATGATGATATTGCCCGGTTTAATATCTTTATGAATAACATAACGCTGGTGAATATCTCCGACGATCTTGACCAATTGAATAGCTGCCGTCAGAAATGCTTCAAGCGATTGGCGGAACATAGGAAAATACGCCGACAGCGTATCTCCGTCGAAATCCTCCAGAATGAGCGCGACGCTGTTCTGATATTTGGGCAGCGCCAACGGTTTCACAATCCCGGAAATATCCAGCATTTTACCGATTTCATATTCACGCTTCAATCGCGCGCTATCTGCTGAAACCGGATAATCCGACCGCAGCGTTTTGATAATCACTTTCTCCATCGTCGGCTTATGGATGGCCCGGTAGAGCACGGTCCGGTCGCCTTGATAAATCTGTCTGATCAATTCGTATTCCGGCAAAATTAACATACATTCCTCCTAGTAAACCTAGCTGCCAAATGCTGTCGCAGACAAGCGCCCCTCCGCTTCCGGGCGCGCATTGCCGGCGGTTATGTAGTTAAAACAATTTCCCGTCCCACGGAAGCCCTTTCTCGAAACGCTTCTTATCGTGGATATGGTATGGCTTGAGCACATCGAGATGCCACAGTTCGAACGTATACATCTCCCAAATTTCACAGCGTTTGGCCTTCGAACCGTCCCGGTCCAAAATCGCGTTAACCGCACGCCGCGCCGCTTCATTCGCCCCTTCCATCGTAGCCAGATTCGTGTTCGTGCGAACGTAATCGGCTGCCAGGAACAGATTCGGGATGCCGGTATAAGCTTCGGGACGGTCGTCCCAAGTGCCTACGCGGTTAATAAGCAGCGGCTCCATGTTCGTGTTGGCGCCGATTGGATTATCGAACTGGATATCAGTATCGAGGAACCAGGAATGGAGCACCTCGTCCTCCAAAATGACGGCGCCGTCGACATTCAAGCTTTTCTTCATCTGCGCCCATACTTCTTCCTTGATCTCTTCGGCCGTGCAGAACGTAGCCGGTTTGCCGTACAGAATGCCCGGCGTATCCCAATCGGATATATCAACGGAGAGAATGCCTTTGACGGTCCCGTCGCCATACTCACTCAAGTGAACATTCGGCCAAAATTGCTTCTGCGAAACGGACGTCAGCGACCATGGCGCATCCAGATAGATGACGTGTCCATGCGTTATTGTGACATCTTCTTTCAAATAAAACTGAATGCCGTTCATCCAAGCCACAGAATCGACGAGACGCTGCACGCCTGCAAGTTTAGGATCGGCTTCCAGCATAGCGTCCGTGATGAATTTGCCCATCACTTCAACCGGGAAGGCCGCAATGTAATAATCGGCTTCAATGTCGTAGGTCTCCCCGTTTTCCGTAATGGTCGCACCGCGAATGATGCCGTCCGCGCAGTCGATGCTTTCGACTTTGGCTGCCAAGTGATAGTCAACGCCCTTCTCGCGCAAGAACGTGAGCCATGGGTTCACCCATTTATCGTTGGTAGGTCCGTTCAGCAAGCGAACGAAGCTGGTGCCCGGCATCGTAATGTCGAGCGTCATCTGTGCGGCAACGGGACCTACGGTCTGTGTATTGGCGATTTTGGACTGGCAAGCTACGAGCGTTTTGGTGAAGCCGGCGAATATTTTCTGGAAAGCCGGGGACTGCTGCTCCGCTTCTATAAAGGTCCACCAGTCGATCAGATTGTATTCCTCGCGGATCCGCTCATCGCAGGAAGTCATCACCTGCCACAGCTTGCGCCCGTACTGCTCCATATCGTCCATCGACAGGCCCAGGTTATTGTCGAACAGATCCCGGATCACGACGAGGAAGTTATCGAGACTGAACTCGATTTTGGCTAACAACGGAAGCAGCGGAGCTGTGTAGGTCGCGATATCGAGTCTAGTTACTTCCATTAAATTATCATATACGGTGCCATTCTCATAGGGAATATTTTGCAGTGTATCGATGACATGCCGGTAAAAGCGCGGGAACAACCGGAAACCGTGTTCGCCGGGCAGATCTCTTCGGCCGTCGACGCCGCTGCCCACATAGGGCATGCTTCTTGCTTTACCTCCGGGAATACTCTTAAACTCGTAAACCGAGACTTCATAGCCTCTCGTAATTAATTCGTGCGCAGCGCTCATGCCTGCGACACCGCCACCTAGAATTGCGACTTTTTTCACCATAATTCCCCCTTGAATTGGAGCATATTGTAAAATAATCTGTAAACTATCATATCATTTAGGTCATTTGAATCATAGAGTTTAGTTCAATAGAAAGAATAAAAACCGCAATTAATATTTATATTACAAATCAACTAGGTCTCAAATCGTTTTTCAAGAATGAATTGCCGCATAAGACAATGAATGAAGCCGCTGATCAGAAATCCCAGCACGCTGACTTGTCGAATTATCGCCCTCTAAGACAGTCAAAACTCGCTTCTGAGGGCGGAACCGGTCCGATCTCCGTGTGGCCGCAGCTTAAAGGATGCATTCCGTACGACATTGGCTGATCCTTTGGACTCAATTAGCACTAACTTGTTCCAAAACGGAGGAAAAAAGTGTACAGTATAGGCATTGAAATAACTGCTTACCGCCTCAGGGTCCAAGTTCGGCTTGGTTCCCGTTCACCGCTTCACCCATGGAGTGAATTCAAACCTTTACCCATATAGAACTAAAGCCACCTGCACGTTCACCCGTTTGCACCGTTCGTCCAGCCCGTTTGTACCAAGTCCGAATGTTTTTGGCAAAATTCTACAAAAAATTCGGATTTTTACGTGTTTTTTTTAAACCCATATCCCAAAATTCCTATATCACACCGAATCATATATAATAAAGGCAATTCTTAATGATGAGAGAGGGTTGATTTTCCATGCATAACAAGATGGGGACACGATACATACCGGGAACCCGGATCATCTCATTGCCTCAAGGCGCTCTTCATAATGGAGAAGATACATTTCTGACTCGCAAAGTGCTTCTGTATCATATAAAGCTTCAGCCTGGGCAAATCGGTGCCGACTATATGCGGACTCTTCACCACAAAGCTGCATTCATTCATGACGGGTTCCAGCATATTCTCGATACGTCGGTGGAAGAAGATTCCGTCACGATTATTCTGCAAGCCAAGCAAGGATCGCTATTTTCCGGACAGGTGAACCGTCAAAAATGGACCTTTCAAGCCGTCGTCGCAATGATCGCCGACTTGGGGGTATCTCTCCTGGACGCACTGGAGGAGCGTATCACAGGCTTCTCCGTAGCCCCGGAGAACCTGTGGCTGGACGACCATGGCAAGCTTTCCGTCATCAACTACTGGGATGAAGCGGATGCGCAATCGCAGGGGGCGATCGGTCTATGCCGGTTAATGATACAGTTATTTAGCGGGAGTCAGCCCGTGACGGGTGCCTTTGAGGTCATGCACACGCACTTGGAGCGTGCGGTTATTCCAACTGCCACACCGGATCAGAAGGCAGCCTTGGTGAAGCTTGTGAAGCTCATCTGTCAAGGCCAAGCGTCGCTGTCATCCTTGGTCTTCGGACTGCGCAGCTTGCAGCCGGCGGCCCAAGAACATAGCGCGCCAATGCACGCTGTGCACCCTCCCAGGCAGGTGAAGCTGCAGGAGACAGCGCCCCTAGAGGAAGCAGCCGAAGAAGAAGACGAGGAGTCGGAGGCGTCCGGCTCGACCGGAAGCGCGCTCCGCAAGACCGGCATCGGGGCGGCCGCCGTTCTCGCCGTCGCTGCCGGCGCCTGGATTCTCTGGCCTTCCGCTGAGAAGGAAGTGCCGGCTTCCGTGACGCCGGTTCAGACGGCTACGCCGGCGCCGACAACCAGCACGCCGACACCATCGGCTGCCCCAACGAAGCCGGCCGGGAATGCGAGTAAGGAAGCGGAGCCGATCGTCTTCCCTAATCTCGTCGGTAAGCAGTTGACGGATGCCGAGAAGCAGGCTTTGGAGGTAGGATTGCACTACAATTACGTCATCGAAGCGAACGATCTCCCTAAGGGAACCGTCATTAGGCAGGAACCTCAGCCTGGTGCTAACGGGATGCAGGGTGACAACGTGACGTTCTGGGTGAGCAAGGGCAGTCAATAATCAAAGGAGCTAAGCGCTTAACGCTTAGCTCCTTTGTTATTGGCAGATATTCAGATCAGCCGCCGGCTATCCCCGGCAGCACGCCGATCACACCTTAATCTGCTCGATGGACTTCCGCATCACGTCCGTTAAACCGCTCAGCGCATCGGCCGAATCGGCGATTTCCTGCGCTATGCGAAGCTGCTCGTGCGTCAGTTTATGAATATTCGATGTTCCGTCCGACGAAGATTTGGCAATGTGCGCGATATCCACAACCGATGCGGCCACTTCCTCGGAGCCGGCCGACATCTGCTCCGTCACGGAGGAAATGTCGTGGACCTGATCGGAGACGAAACGAAACTGCTCTACGATATGGCGGAATAACGCCTCCGCCTTCGCGGAGAGGTCGGCGCCCGTTCGGATCTCGCTCATTCCCGCTTCCATCGACTCGCCCATTCGTTCGATTTCCAAGTGAATGTTATGCAGCAAGGAAGCGATGAGCTTCGCCGATGCCGCCGCATGATCGGCAAGCTTGCGCACTTCGCCGGCGACGACCGCGAAGCCTGCGCCATGCTCGCCGGCCCTCGCCGCTTCGATTGAAGCATTCAGCGCCAGCAGCTTCGTCTGCTCCGAAATGTCGGAGATTGCGTTAAGCGCAACGCCGATTTCCTTCGAGTGTCCGCGCAGGGACGCGGCCCGATGAAGCGCCTCCTCCGTCGTTGCCGTAATCGTCACGAACTGTCCATTCATATTGCGGACGATCTCTTGACCCTCTTCAGCGCTCTCCAGAGCGCTGCCCGATGCATCGGAGACCGTTAAGGAAGCTTCCGATATCCGCTGAATGGCCGCCGCCATCTCTTCCATCGAGCGCGCGCTCTCATTCGTGCTATATTGCACGGTATTCGCACCGTCGGCAACCGCCTTGAGCGAGTCGTTCACGTTCGTATTCATCACCAGCAAGCGGTGAGCCTGCTTGTTGAAGTGCTGCGTCGTCTCAACGAACTGATCCGAAGTATGCGCCACATTCGAGACGATCTCCCGCAGCATATCGTTAATATCATGCGCCATCCGCATCATCGCTTTATATACCGCACCGATTTCATCGACAGAACGCACCGGATTCGCGACAAGCTGCTCCTTGGCGCGGATGAAGTCGCCTTTCGCGATGCTTTCGGCACCGGCCCCGATCCACTGCAGCGGCCGCAGCGCCCTGGATACGAACAGCATGACAAGACCGAGTCCCAGCAGCGTCAGCACGAGCATGAGC
This sequence comes from Bacillus sp. 3255, assembly GCF_031456485.1. Lineage (NCBI taxonomy): Bacteria > Bacillati > Bacillota > Bacilli > Caryophanales > Bacillaceae > Bacillus > Bacillus sp. 3255. The sequence continues at coordinate 168,245 of NZ_JAVDUS010000012.1, read as the reverse complement.
CCATACACGGGCAGGTTGCTCTTCATGACACTTGCGGATATTTGTTCCGTCACACCGGCTTCCGTATCGATGCCAAGAATGGCGATCACTTTGCCCTCAGCATTAGTCACAGGAGAGTAAGTCGATATGTACTTTCCGTATTTCGGATCGTCAACGATATCGGAACTCGCCGAGCTTCCCCCCAGCAAAGTATCGATCTCCGTATCGGATATTTCCGTCTCCTCACCGATCGGTGAAGCGACATCGGAGTTTCGGGGCTGGCCGTCAATCATAATGAGGGCCTTGCGCTGCTCGTCGAAGCGAACGAGATACACATACAAAGCACCGATTTGCTTGCGATAAGTATCCAACTCCTGCCTGATGCTCCAGTACAGTTCGTTCTCCTGCGGATTCTTCAGGAACTGCTCCAGTCTGGCTGCATCCATCCCCTTGGTGTAACTCTCTGACAGACGGATCCCATAGCTGGATATCGCCTTCATACCGGCATGTTTGGCATTTCGGAGCTCCATGGTGATATAACCCGCCGACAACACCACAATAACCAGCATCACTGCAGCAACAATTCGCACAACCAAATGTTTCCGTAACCATGTAACGCCTTGCAACATCATGACTGCCCCCTTAGTTCCACTTCATCTTTCGATTGTTTTCGACACAAGTTGCATTTCCCCTTCTTCCTCCACGAAAAAAATTGGTCCTAAAGTCCCAATGAAAAAAAGATGGCCTGGGTTACTCCCGGCCACCTTCTATCTGCTCTATATGAATTACCTCTTACGGTCTATTAACTTTCATTACTCGATTGCCATCGATGGTTGGCTTCAAGGCTATCCATCATCTTCTTCATGGAGATTTGAATTTGCTCCTTTGAGGGCAAGGAAAGCGTGTTGTAGGTTTGCTTGACGACATCCGTTAACACCGAATCAAACATATATTCAAACTGTTCGTTATTCAATATGATTTCCCTCCTTATTTACATGATATTGGAAATTCCCCTAATCTCATCATACCGTGAAGCGCCCCGAATATCAGCGCAAAATTTCGATGCGCAATTGCACCTCCCTCTTTCACGAATGCGCATCTTTTTTTGCGCAAAAATAAAAAAAGATAACAAGTAGATTTCAGAAAAATCTAATTGCAATCTTTTTGAGAGATTTGGTAAAATTAAGGAAAGCAGGAAGTGTCTAAACCCATTTTCCTTCGGATCGTTCTTATCAGGCCATGAGAGGAAGTCATAGCGCTTGAATCATACCATGCATAAAGCGCTCTTATTCTTTTGTTTACTCTGCATTCAAGTTTGGTTTTTATTTCTAACGTTTCAATATACGTTCTACGGCATTCAATTGCAGAGGAACGACCAGAAGGAATGGAGCATCCAATCTTTTCAGATCGAACGCGTGGGCTCGGAGCTGGGCTTGCAGATCGGGGACAAGGTCGTTCGCGTCAATGATCGGGATCCTAACGAGAACAAAATTGTCAGCAAGTGGGCGACGCTGGAGCAAGCTCATAGCGTTACGGTGGCCAGGGGCGACCAAACGATTCGTGTCAGCTTGAACGAAGACGTTCAACCCGCCTTTGACTTTATTTCGCTGTTCGGGGAAATATTCAGCTTATGCGTCTCCTTCATTATTTTCTGGAAAATTCCGCAATCCCGAGCCGCACGTTTATTGTCACTCGTCTTCCTTAGCGTAGGCGTCATTTTCATGTGCATTCCACCCTCAGCCAGAGGTGATAGTCTCGCGAGGGTGCTCGTCAGCGATCTCGTCATGCTGCTGCCGGTTGTTTTTGCCCAATTCCTGACTCTATTCTTCAACGAAAGATGCGGCACCACCCTGCCGGTCCGCTATTTCCGGTATGTGTATGCAGGCATGCTGCTGATTTTCATTGGCAGATGTCTCTACTTCACGCCGATTGATACATACGGCTTCTATCAATTTGATTATTCGAGCGTCGTTATAGCATTCCTGATCGGCTTCCTGTTTAACGTCGGAATACTTATTTACGTATTTATCCGTTTCCGCCGGGATAACGTATCCGTTCAAGCGCTTATCAAGATCGTGTGGGGAGCGTTCTTCATTTCTACAGCACCGCTCGTCTTTTTGTCTTTTGTGCCGATTCTGATCCGGGGTGTCCCGCTCGTCAAGCCGCTTTATACCGGATATTGCGTTGCCTTGTTTCCCTTAGCGTTTACCTATATGATTGTTTCGAAACAATGGTTTGACGTTCATATATTACTGCGCCGCATTATCTATACGACCCTTATTTCCATGGTTCCGAGTTTTCTTATTGTTCTAATGCTCGCACTTATTTTCGGTCGTTCGGCGACCATCGGCACGTTAGCGTTCAGCTTCCTGTTTATCCTAACGGTAATTTCCTTTCTGCTGTATCTACTGGAATACTTCGTGACGAAGCTGGATGCCGTTATGTTTCCTAAGAAATTTTACCTCCAGCTCTCGCTCAAGAAAATCGCCAGAAATTTGCGCACGATCACGAGCTTCCGTGAATTGAAGGACATTATTCTCGTGGATATCGTGAACACCCTGAATATACATGGCGGTGCAATCGTCATTCATTATCCGCAAGGTATGGAGACGATTGGAGAAGGCGAAATGGATCTTCACGAGGTGGAGCAGTACATTCGCGAAGATCGGCTGGACGATGCCAATTACGCCATATTTGTCATTAACCAGAACGAAGAATACGCATGTTACTTGGTCACGGGACGCAAGAAAATGAATACCTCCCTGAGCCTGGAGGAACGGCAGTGGCTGAGTCTGATCATATCCTACCTGGCCGTAAGCCTGGAAAATATTTACCTGATTCGGAAATTGACGATGAAGCTCCATGAATTAGCGTCCCAGATCCCGAACGAAGAAGCCGGTCAAGACGTCGTATGGCTGCGCAAGTCGCTGTTTGAGCTGCAGGAGCAGGAGCGTTACCGGCTTGCTACGGATCTGCATGATACGACGATGCAGGACATTTTGCTCGTTCGCCGAAGATTGGTCTCCTTCATCGACAATAACGAGGACCGGCAGCAAGTTCTCCATGCCATCAAGCATCTGGATCTGGTCAACGAGAGTTTGCGCCAAAGCTGCTTCGAGCTGCATCCGCATTTGCTCCAGAATATCGGGCTTATCCAGACGATTCAAGCGACACTGGATCTCGATATAGGGCTGAACGAATACGAGACCCATTTCCAATATGACGAAGTCTCAATCATTGAAAGACTGGACATGGACATGAAGAAGCATCTGTTTCGTATTTTCCAAGAACTGATGCACAATGCCAAGAAGCATGCCCAAGCCGCACAAGTGATCATTAAATTGGCCGTTATCGAGAAATATGTCATCTTGTCGTACAAGGATAATGGCGTTGGTCTCGATCCCCAAGCGCTTGCCAGGGACAAGAGGCTGCATGCGATCGCCAATTCCGGCCTCGGACTTGAACAAATGAAAAGCCGCGTGCTGCATCTGAACGGACATATGGATCTGCAATCAGAGAAAGGAAATGGCCTTGAGCTGACCATCCGGATCCCCATACCTGCGCAGGAAGGAAGGATTTCATGAATAAGCAATCGAAAATTTTGATCGTAGACGATCATCCTTTAATGGCTGAAGCGACTTCGAGCACGTTAAAGCAGATCGACGGCGTGCAGATCGTCGGAATTGCCTCTACCGCCAAACAATGCCTGGAATTGATGGACGTTCATGTTCCCGACATCGTTTTCCTTGATTTCAATCTACCCGATCAATACGGCGACGAGGTTGCCAAGATTATCAAAGGCAAATACCCTGCAACCCATCTAGTCATTTTCTCTGGCGTCGAATTATCCCATCTCTACAACCATCTGATCGGGCTTGAGGTCAGTGCCGTCATCTCCAAAGAGTCCAGCGGAACGCTGATCAAAAGCCTCGTAACCTTGCTGCAAGAAAACTTTACGGTCGTACCGGTGCCTGTCTTTCATAAAATGAGAGTTTCCAGCGGCAATCTGCATCAAACCGATCTGCTTGACGATGATGAAGTGAACATGATGACCATGATCGTACAAGGCTTAACGAATGAGCAGATGGCCGAGGAGGTGCACATGAGCAAACGTACCGTCGACAACTATGTCCGCAAAATTTACGAGAAGCTCGGGGTCAAATCACGTGCGCAAGCGGTCGACAAGTTCAATCAATTCAAGCACATCTTCGATGTCAATCGGCGATAAAGACGAAGAGGTCAACCAGATAACATACTGGCTGACCTCTTCTTGTTTATTACTTGGCGTGCAGCTTCTCAACCGCTCGAAGCGCAGCTGCAATTTCCCGTTCAACGGCAAGTGACACCACATCCGTGTGCGGATCATACACTTCCCGAAGATCGGCATCGGCGTAGCCGTCCAGCGCAACGATCGCTCCCGCACGCACACCGCGAAGCGAAGCGATCACATACAGCGCGGAGATTTCCATCTCTACGGCTAGTGCTCCGGCTCGCTTATATTTCTGATGCGGGAATTCCTCGACGCCTTGGAAGAAAGCGTCCAACGTCACCGTGATCCCTTTCTTCACGAGGCCTTCCGTCTCTCCAGCCGCTTCATACAGCGCTTGAACGACATCGGAGTCGGCAACCGCCGGGTACCCGGCCGGTACGAGCTGGCGGGTCAACCCTTCTTCGCGCACCGCAGCCGTGCTGACGACAAGGCTTCCCGGCGGGACATCCGCCGAGTAGGAACCTGCCGTGCCTACGCGAATCAATGTCGTCACGCCGCCTTTGATCAATTCTTCGAAGCACACCGCCGCTCCCGGCGATCCGACGCCATGGCTGACGACGGTGACGGGCACCCCTGACGATGTCCCGACGAACGTCCGGTATTCCCGGCTGAAAGATAGCTCACGCTTATCGTCCAGCTTCCCGGCGATCGCTTCCGCGCGGAACGGATCGCCGCAAACGATCGCGTAAGGAGTAAGATCCTCCGAGTTTACTTGCAAAATCGATAACCACATCTTAATCGAACTCCTTTCTTACCCATTCATCCTCCGGAATCGGAATCGCTTCGCCGGAGAAACGCTCCTCCTTGAACGGATCGGCGACGTTATGGAAGCCGTTGCGCTCCCAGAAGCCTTCGCGGTCTTCCTTCATAAATTCAATGCCGCGTAACCATTTGGCGCTCTTCCAGAAATAGAGATGGGGCACAACGAGGCGCAGCGGCCATCCATGCTTCGGCGTTAACGGCTTGCCGTCATAATGGAAGGCCAGCAGAATATCATCTCCCATCAGGTCTTGAAGCGGCACATTCGTTTCATAATCGTTGTCGGCGTGCAGCATGACATGCTTGGCTTCCGGCTTCACCTCGATGAGCTGCAGGAAATCGCGAAAGCGTACTCCCTCCCATGGAGTGTCCAGCTTCGACCAGCGAGTAACGCAGTGAATGTCGCAAATAATCTGCGTCCGGGGGAGTGCGAGAATGTCCTCATACCGGAATGTCTTCTCTTGCGTCACTTCACCGAAAACGCGCAGCGACCATTCGCTCATCTCGTAATTCGGCACTTCTCCTTCGTGCAGGATCGGGAACCGTTCCGTCACTGCCTGACCGGGCGGAACCCGGTGGGCAATCTCCTGCGGAACCGCTACGGCCGGAATCGGCATGCGCTTGAGGCGCTCGGATTTACTGTCTTTATGCATGTGTTCCTTCTCCTATCTGGAGCTGCCGTTAGCCTTCTGCGCATCGGCCAAATAATTGCTTTTCCGGAAGAAGAGCATAGCCAGCAGCGTCACGACGTAAGGCAGCATTTGTGTAAAATGGGTAGGCAGCGAGAAGCCCTGAAGCCGGATACTGAACGCATCCATCAAGCCGAACAGAAGGCTCGATGCCATGACGCCTATCGGATTGGCTTGTCCGAGCATCGTCGCTACGAGAGCGATGAAGCCTCTTCCGGCCGTCATGCCTTCCGTGAACATCGTCACTTGTCCGAGGGAGAGCTGCGCGCCTGCCAATCCGCAGAGCAGACCGCAGATGAGCACGGCGATATACTGCATCCGGTTCACTTTAATCCCGATGCTTCTGCTCGCAACCGGGTTCTCGCCTACCGCGATCAGGCGGAAGCCCAGCACGGATTTGAATAAAAAGTAATGAAGCGCGAACACCAGGATGAAAGCCAAGTAGACGAGCGGAGAATGCCCGGAGACGATGCCCCCGATGACGGGAATGTCCTGAATGACCGGAATCTCCCATTTCGGCAAGCCGATCATATTTTTATCGTAGAAAGCGCCTTTGACATGAAAGATAGCCCGCAAGCAAAAAGCGGTCAAGCCTAAAGCTAGAAAATTAAACGAAATCCCTACGACGATCACGTTGGCCTGCAAATGGATGCTGATGTAAGCGAATATGAGCGAGAACAGCATCGTCACGGCGACTGCGATCAGGACGGCAAGGAACACATTGCCCGTGTAGAAGTTGCCTACGATCGCCGTGAAGGCGCCAACGAGCACGAAGCCTTCCAAACCTACGTTAAACAGGCCGACTCGCGAGCAAATCGCGCCGCCGAGTGCGGCAAGCAGAATCGGCGCCACCATCCGAAGCATGGAATTGAATAATGACACATCAAGAAGATGCTCCATCGCCGCTGCCTCCTTTCCGTCTTTTCCATAAGGTGTAACTGAACTTTGCGGTCACGAACAAAATGAGCAGGGATTGAATGACACTGGAAATCTCAAGCGGGATGTTCGTGTTCCGTTCGACGCCCATTCCGCCGGTTTGCAAGGCTGCAAGCAGGATGGCGGCAATCGCCGTCCCGAGCGGGTGGGCGCCGGACAATAGCGTCGCCATGATGCCCGACCAGGCATATCCCGGATTCGTAATCATGCCGTCGGTATACCTGTACTGCATCCCGAGCACTTCAACGGCTCCTGCCAGTCCGGCAAAGGCGCCGCTCGCGAACATGCTGAGCAGCATCACTTTCCCTCTGTTGACGCCGCCGTAGGCAGCAAACAACGGATTATACCCGAGCATGCGGATTTCATATCCGAGGGCCGTATATTTAATGAAGAGATACAGGACAACCGCCAGCACAATCGCAATGATGAAGCCGCCGTGAATGCTCATCCCTTGAAACAATTTGGGCAGCCATACGCCCTTATCAATCATCATGCTTTGCGCCAGTGCAGCCGATCCGGTTTTGTCCTTAAGCGGATAGGCAACGAGATAACCGGCGAACAAGGCCGCTATGTAATTGAGCAGCAGTGTCGTGATGATCAGATTCATCCGGAACTTGGCATCCAGCCAACCGGCGAAAGCGGACCATATGCCTCCGGCAAGAATCCCGCCGAGAATGGCGCCGAGCAGCTTAAACATAGCCGGTCCCGGCAAATACAGCGCAATCATGGCGCTCGATAGCGCGCCAAGAATCATTTGACCTTCCGATCCCATATTGAAGAATCCGGCACGGAAAGCGATCGATACGCCTAATCCTACAAGAATGAGCGGCGTCGCTCTCGTTAAGGTATTCGTAATGAAGTAGAAATTGCCGAAGGCACCTTTCCACATCTGCGCATAGGTGTCAATAACCGATCCGCCGATCAACGCTATGGCGATAGCACCGCCAAGCAAGCCGATCACAACGGCAAGCAGCGGCTGGATCCAAGCGCTTATATTCAGACGTCCTTTAAGCATTTGATTCTCCCCCCGCCATCCATAGACTGATCTGCTCTTCCGTCGCGCGCTCCGCAGAAATTTCCCCGGCTATTCGGCCTTCATACATAACAAGAATGCGATCCGACAACTTCAGAATTTCCGTTAATTCGGACGATACCAAGAGGATTGCGCCTCCCTCGTCTCTTTTGCGCAGCAGCTCCTGATGAATAATCTCCATCGCCCCGATATCAACACCGCGCGTAGGCTCGGCCGCAATAAGGAACGGCTGCTTCTGGGCGATTTCCCTAGCGACGATCAGCTTCTGCAAATTGCCGCCGGACAAGAACTTCGCCTTCGTCTCTTGCGAGCCGGTCTTGATCTGAAATTGCCGGATGAAGCCGTCGACCATCTCCCGCAGCTGTTTGCCGGCGAGCAAGCCGGTGCGCGCCTGCTTTCTGTGGTGGCCCATCGTGCCATTCTCCAGCACGGTTCCCTCTTTGGCCGCCCCCCATTGGTAGCGGTCCTCCGGCACATGCGAAAGTCCGATTTCTCTGATCTCGCGAACCGAACGTCCCGCCACGGATTCGCCCAACAAGCGGATCTCCCCTTGATCGATCGGCAGCAGACCGGAAATCGCTTGAATGAGCTGGGACTGTCCGTTACCCGAAATCCCTGCAATGCCGACGATCTCACCTGCGCTGACCTGCAAACTGACACGATCCAGAACAGGCTTTCCTTTGTCTCCGGCTATCGTAATCTCTTTCACTTGAACAACCGCGTCGCCGATGACCGCTTGTTTCTTGGACATCGGGACGAGCTCCCTGCCGACCATCAATTTGGACAACTGCTCGACATCGGTAGCTTGCGTCGAAACTTCCCCCGTTACCTTGCCGTCGCGCAGCACGGTGACGCGGTCCGCAATTTCCATCACTTCATGCAGCTTATGCGTAATGATGATGAAGCTTTTGCCCTGATCGGCCAATGCCCGCATAATGACCAGCAGCTCTTTCGCTTCAAGAGGCGTCAGCACGCCGGTAGGCTCGTCCAAAATAATGATGTCGGCGCCTTGATAGAGCACCTTCAAAATCTCGACCCGCTGCTGCAAGCCAAGCGGGCAATCCGCGACCTTCCGGTGCGGATCGATCGGCAGCCGGTATTTCTCGCATAAGGCCTCTACTTGCTGAACCGCCGTTTTGCGGTCAAATGCCACCCCCGCTCGCGGCTCGTTCCCAATCACGATATTTTCCGCAACGGTGAAGGTAGGAAAGAGCATGAAGTGCTGATGCACCATGCCGATTCCGTGACGGATCGCATCCGTCGGATTGGAGAACCGGATCTCCTGGCCGTTCAAAAGAATGCTTCCTGCCGTAGGCTGCTCCATGCCGTATAAGATGCGCATTAGCGTTGTTTTGCCGGCACCGTTCTCCCCGACCAACGCGTGAATCTCACCTTGACGCAGCGAGAAATCAACGTTGGAATTTGCTGTTAAATTGCCATATGCTTTCGTAATTTGACGCATTTGAAGCAGCATAACGGTTTATCGCTCCTCTACCTAGACATGAGGAAACTGCTTGCGTCTCCGCAAACAGTTTCCAAGGTCCATATGAAATTATCGAATGACTATTTGACCGGATTCTCGACTTTCACTTTACCGGCAACGATATCGTCACGAATCGCTTTCACTTTATTCACGACTTCTTGGCCGACGAATGGGCTCAGTGCGGATTTGCTTTCTTTGGTTACGAATGTAAGACCTACGCCATCTTCTTTCAAACCGTAGTCAACCGAACCGAATTTGAAAGTGCCGTTAACGAAATCCTTCACGGTTTGGTAGGCCACGGCATCCGTACCTTTCAATTGGGAAAGAACGATATGCTGCGGATCCGTAACCGTACGGTCAATATCTTGACCGGATGTGTAGAACCCTTTCTCCTTCGCCGCTTCAAATACGCCAAGATCGCCGACTGCCGATGCCGCTGCAATGAAGTCAGCGCCTTGCGAGAATTGCGTCAGCGCAAGCTCCTTGGCTTTGGCAGGATCCGTGAAGCTGCCGACATAGTTCACAATGAACTTGGCATTCGGATTCGTGGATTTCAAACCTTCTTGGAAACCGACCGTGTATTTCTTAATAAGCGGAATATCAACGGCAGCGACCATGCCGACGACGTTCTTCTTCGTGGCAAGACCGGCCGCAGCACCTAACAGGTAAGCTGCTTCATGCTCGCGGAATACGACGCTGCGAACGTTCGGCAGATCAACGACCGTATCGATAATCGCGAAGGATTTCTTCGGATTCTCGGCGGCAACCTTCTTCAGCGCATCCTCGGACTCGAAGGAGCTTGTAATGATGAGATCGTAGTTATCGGCAACGGCAGCACGCAGATTTTGTTCGATGGCGCTGGCATCGGTCGATTCAACGGTTTTCACGGTAACGCCGAACTCTTGGCCCGCTTTCTTAACGCCTTCATCTTCTTGGGCGAAAAACGGGTTCAAGCCGATTTTCTCCGGTGTAATCAGAATGATTTTCTTGTCCGATTTGGCTGTAGCTGCTTTCGTCGCTTCAGCGCTCGAAGCAGGCGCGTCTGTTTTGGCCGTTGCGCAGCCTGTTAACAGCACAGTGACGGCGAACATGGAAATTAATGCTTTTTTCATCTAATGATCTCTCCCCTGTTATATGTATAAGATTTTATGATTCTTTTTAATATCCTACTAAATAGCTCGGATTTAGTCAAAGGATTTTTTTGAATTCGACATAAAACTCCAAACTTCTTTGCACGAATTGAAGAATCTTGTCGATAAGTATACTATATTATCCGGATTCTATCCATACAAAAAAAGCCGCACTCCGCAGCGGGAGGGCAGCTCTACGTTCTATAAAGATTCCTTTTCGTGATGCTGATGGTCTGCAACAATGTTGGCGGCTTCCATTAACTCGCGCATGACATCGGATTGCAGCTGTGAATTGATGTACATCCCCTTGACGAACAGCGCCCCTTTCTCGCTGGACGTGTACCTCGGCGGAATTTTGTTCAAAACCAAGGCGAGCATATCATCCTTGCATTTATGGCAATCGCACTTTAATTCGTAATTTTTCTGAAACTCCTCGAATAAATTGACAACAATCGTCTCCATGGCGTTAAAGACAGGCATCGGAGTTCTCTCCTTCTCTATATCAACTATTTGTCTATTATAACGTATAAACGCATGTATGTGTAATTCAAAAGTAGCGTCTTCCACAATCGCGGCAATATGGTATACTTTGGACTCAAACGCCGTTCGCGCTTCGAATGCTATACAGTTCAAAGTTCAAATTTCATGATGTTTAGGGGTTCGTTACCATGCTGCAAAAAACACACAGTATTGCCGGCTGCATCTCGGCAGAAATCGTATTGGCTTATCACGAGGTCAGCTTCTTCTCCTGGGACACCGCAGGAGCGCTTCTGCTCGGCTGTCTGGCGGGAACGCTGGCGGACGTCGACAAGCCGGGCTCCACCATGGCCAAGGTGCTGTTCCCGCTCTCCGCGCTGCTGCGGGTATTGAAGGTGCGGCACCGCACGCTGACCCACTCCATCGTATTCATGCTGCTGCTGATGATGGCAACGGTCGCCTTGCCTCCGCTCTACTTCTGGGTATTCATCCTCGCCTATGCGTCTCACCCGCTCATCGACTTGCTGAATGAGCGCGGCATTCAGCTGTTCTGGCCGCTGCCGGCCAAAATTCGCCTGCTTCCCAAGTTTGCGGCCATCGACACAGGCTCCGTGGGTGAGACGATTTTCCGTTGGCTGCTGCTTGTGCTTTCCCTGCTCATTCCGTTTATGGTCTACGTGTTCCCTTACATTCGACCTGCTGCATAGCCGCTTGCGAGTCTTGGGACGCGCACGTAAACGACCAGAGCCGCTATTCCGTTGAAATGCGGCGGCTCAAATAAAACGGACACCGTAGACGCTATTTGACCATTTGCGGGGCGGAAACGAGCCCCGAAGGTCAAATAACGATTTACTGGTGTCCGTTAGCCCCTTCCGTTACCTGGGAAGGGGCTATTTTTCATTGCATCGGAATGGATATTTTGAAACAGATCCATCCGTCTTCGACTGACACTTCGATCGTGCCTTTGTAATGCTCGATCCGCTCTTTCACAACCGACAGCCCCAAGCCTTGATGCTCGCCGCCGCCCTTCGTGCTGTAGCCGATCATGAACATTTGGTTGTAATCCTCCACTTGGAAATCCGGCTGCACCGGGTTCGACACGGAGATGATCACATGATTGGACTCCGACCAACCGTTCACGATCACTTCCCGCTCATCCAACGGGAATTTGTTGACCTCATCGAACGCATTATCAATCAGGTTCCCGATAATTTTCACGATATCTACCGATTTGACCCCAAGGGATAATCCTTCCAAACCGGTGAATTCGTAATGGAAGTCAATTTTGGTACGCATCGCAAGCGTAAACTTGGCTTGAATGAGCGCTGCAATCGCCGGATGACCGATGCGGATAATGTCGTTCACTTCATTAATTTCGGCAAGCAATTCTTTCATATAACGCATCTGGTCTTCCTTCTTGCCATTCGCCAGAAGAGCGTACATCGTCTGTACATGGTTCAAGAAATCGTGCCGCTGGCTGCGAATCGTCGCGAACATCAGATCGACATTTTGAATATACATCTCCTGAGTTGTTTGAACGGCTGTTTCCCGGCTCTTGGTTACGAATCTGAAAACGACATACATGAAGACAACGGAGAACACAGTCAACAGAATGACGAGCAGCAAGAGCTGGACAAGCTGTTTATTCAGAGTCTGCTGAATCGATTGATAGTCGGAGACGATTGTGATCACATAAGGGACTTCCCGCTGCACTTCGGTTAGCTTTTGTTTGACGGGAACATATACGAAAGTCTTCAGGATCGGCTTGCCGTTCCATTGATCGACAACGCTGACAGGCGCATTATTGGCAATCGCTTCATTGTAATGCTTCAGATCTTGATCGCTCTTGATATTATAGGAGCCGAAAAGCAGCGGCCGGTCGTAGACCGAGATGAAGGCCGTGCCGTCGCTGCCTTTGTACTCGATTGGCTTCGTGCCGAACGTTTTCCCGTTGAGTCCGGAAATTTCCAAAATGTCGGGATTCGCAGCGACCGTTTTCTTGACAATCGTATCCGCTCCGACAATCTCTTTGAACCTTTGAATTTTGGCGGCGTTCACGAATACGCAAATGATATAATTCGTCGTACCGTCATAGAAATAGCCGAATTTGGAGACGTTGCTTGAGCCTGAGGCCGGAACCTCGTAAATGCCCGACCAGAAATTCGGCAGCTTCTGTCCCTCGGGAATGGTCACATGATGATTGGTCATTAATTGGTCGAACGCCGTAAACCAATAACCGAAAGGAATGGTGCTTGTAATTTGCAGCTCCTTGGGCTCCGATGACTTGCCTATCATGATATCGTTGCCGTTGCCGTTTCGCTTCATCAATGAAAAGCCGTCAACACCCGCCTGCTTGGCAAGCTGAACCAATTGCTCATTGCTCACATTATCGATATTCGGATCGAGCCTGCTGGCCGCGAACAACGCAACCGAACGGAGGTTCTCGCCAATTAAATCCTCGACGAAGAAAGAGCCTTCCTCCGACTGCTCAATGGACGTTCGAATCTGGTTCGCCGTCGACTCCATCCGCTCCGAAAGCGCTTGCGTTAATAGAGACTTCGTATACCAATAATAAGAAGAGTTATTCGTTACCAAAAGTAAAATGACAATTATAAAAGTAATAGAAATGACTTTGGAGTTGATTCTCATGAAGTTTTCACACTTTCTGTATGGTGTAAAATGGATATTACAACCTTAATAATATGTAATCTGCTTTTTTTCGACATATTCCGAAAAATATCTCCCTTTCAGTAGTATAGTAGGATAAGAAAGTGTTGTCTATCTATTAATGTACAGACAATCGAACCTTTGGTAAGATAGGGAAAAATGGCAGCAAACAAGCCGATTGGGAGAATTTAAAATATGACAAAAACTGCACTTATCACCGGAGCTTCCTCCGGCATCGGCGAAGTGTTCGCCAGGCAGCTTGCCCGCCAAGGACACAGACTCATTCTGGTTGCCCGGTCCAAAGCCAAATTGGACAAGCTGGCAGCCGAGCTGTCCGGCACCTACCGGATCGAGGTAGACGTCATTACCGCGGATTTGAGTGAAATGCATGCAGCTCTAACCATCTATGAACGAACGGAACAGCTTGGCGTTCATGTCGATCTCCTGATCAACAATGCAGGGTCTGGACTGAGCGGTGAATTTCTAAGCCATTCTGCGGAGCAATACCATCAGCAGATTGCGCTGAATATTACAGCGGTCGTCGAGCTGACCCATCTCTATTTGCCGCGTATGGTGGCGAAGGGCGAGGGCACCATTATTAATCTGGCTTCCTTGCTTTCTTTCTTCCCCTTCCCATATTGCTCCGTTTACAGCGCGACCAAAGCTTTCGTGCTTTCTTTCACCGAATCGCTATGGGAGGAATACCGGCATAAAGGCATTAAACTGCTGGCGCTCTGCCCGGGGCCGACAGACACCCCTTTTTTCGATACGGCCAAAGATGTGGAAACGAACAACAAAAGAACGCCGCAGCAGGTCGTCACGACCGCGCTGAAAGCGCTCGAGCGCAATAAAACCTACGTTATCGACGGAAGTGCCAACAAGCTGAACGCGTTCCTTAGCCGCATTCTCTCCAGGAAAGCTATTGTCACCCTGTTCGGCAGCGTCATCCGCAAATCAATGGCGTCCAAATAAAGGCAAGCAGCCCCAATCCGCATACGGGATCGGGGCTGCTTGCCTTTTATTTATTCGACGATCAGGTTGATGCTATTTTTCCAAACGATGCGCTCACCGATGCGGATCACGACGCTGACAGGATGTGTTCCCGCAGCAAACGGTCTGGATGCCTTCAAACTGTACAACGTCACAGAGGATTCCGATTTGGGCTGATTGACAACACCTTGGTTCTCGGCGGTATGCTGGGCTCCTCCGCGGTCGCCATTCACTTCAATCGTCATCTGAAGCGGCAGCTGTCCGTCTTCGTAATCTTCCCGGCTGGTCCAGTCTTCGACGAACGCCTGCAGCTCCAACCTTCCGCTTGCCGCCCGGGACGGCAGCTGATCCAGCTTCACCGAATACACCTTCTCGAATAACGTATATTCGTTGCCGGCAAACACTTGGGTCAACCCCAGTAAGCTCTTGACATCCTTAAGATTCAAATAAAGGTTCTGGCCGATTCGCCGGACCGGCTCCGACAGCGGAACCGAATCCCCCTTGTCGCCTTTCCAATGAACCACCGCGGTGGCTGCGCCTTTCTGCAAATCGATCGCATAGTCGTTTTTGGCCAGCGATAGTCCATCGCTGCCTGCTGCCGAACTCAGTTTGTATTGGAACTTCTCGGCGAGCAGGTTGGCATTCAAGTAGGACTCACCCTTCTCCGTGTAACCGATGCGCTCGCCGGTGTACAGCTGCAAGCCGTCTTGGCCAACCGGCGCTATGCCGAACCCGTTCGTATTCCATTTGGCCAGCTGAACAACCGTTTGTGAGCTTTGATCCCAGATTTGGTCCTGCGACCCGCTCCAGAACGGAATCCAACCCGTCCGGTTATCAACCTGAACCTTCAGCCACATAGAGCCTCCGTTCGGCGGATTCCAAGCTTCCGTCACTTGTACGGTCTGATTACGCAGCAGCAAAGACGTATCGTTAAACTGCACCTCCGGGAAACGCTGAAGCTCCTTGGCGTCTGTAATAGCCAATTTCCATCGAACGGGAACGGCTCCCTCCGGATCTCCAATCAGCTTGTTGATCCATCCTGTCCCCTTGGACGTACGCACATGATACCAAGTGCTGTAGTGCCATAATTCGTAGGGGCCTCTTCCCCCCCACAAGGGTTCGGTTATTTTCTCAAAAGCCGTGACCGTTTCATTCTCCAGAACGGCTTCTTCCTCCTGCAGTCCGCCCCATGCCGTCTTGAACAGCGGTGTTCGCCGCGTAATCTTCAAGGTGTCGTCTGCGCTCAAGATTGGCAAGCCTCTATCGCGCGTCCACGTTGTTCCTTTATCCGTTTGTACTTCGAAAGCACGATCGTAAATCGTGGTGAACTCCCGTACGATCTGGAATTGGCCTCTAGCTGGCTGCGACCAATCCGTTTGCTTCCCCTCCACTCCCATGGCTGTTGCCAGCTCGTTGTTCAGCGGAAGGGCCCCATAATATGCTTTGCGCTGCACGTTCTCTACGGTTCCGATACGACTGACCGGAATATGCGCCCATAGATCGCCAAGCCAAGTCGTATGTATCTTGATCCATGCCTTGCTGTCAGGATCATTCGTATAGAACCATCGTTCTTCCGCCCCTGCGACCTCTACCTCTTGCGGTGCCAGCGCTGTAACCGCTCCGCCCTTCGTGCTTTGGCTGCGGTACAGAGGCGTCTCCTCCAGGAGGACAATTCGCGGCGGCGGTGCTATATCGATTTCCCAAGGCTTCGGCTTAATCCACTTGGGGCCGTACATCGTCTCGATCTTCCATATCGCCTCGCCGATCGACCAGCCGCTCTCGGTCTCCAGCACCTTCACCGTCTGCGGGGCGAACGACCCCTCCGGTTCCACATCCTCTCTTCTTACGTCGGATTGCCCGTAATAAGGCGTATCGGCCAACAACTCGATGGCGGCAGGAAGCCGAAGACCATCCGGTGCATAGCTGCCATAAATAACGTCGGCGCTTGCTGCCTGCGGTACGCTGCCGGCTAAACCTAGCGCAGCTGCGAGCATCGCGAATACGATTTTGCCCTGTTTCATCATTAGCTCCAATCCCTTCCGCATGAAGTTTAAGGAAAAACCTTCCAATCAATAAGACGTCTCACACGCCAAAAAGTTGCTTCGTCCCTTCACTTTACTTGCTCCCTCTACTTTAGTACTATTATCTAATATCGAATACATGAGGAGCTGTAATAAATGTCCAATGACGAGGTCATTCTAACGCCGCAAGGGCTGCGCGACTTGGAGAACGAGCTTGAAGAGCTGAAAACCGTAAAGCGCAAGGAGCTGGCTGCCCGTATCAAAACGGCTATTTCCTACGGAGATTTGAAAGAGAACAGCGAGTACCATTCCGCCAAGGAAGAGCAAGGTTTCATGGAAACCCGCATTCTGACTATCGAAAGAATGCTGAAGAAAGCGCGGGTCGTTACGAATCTCGATAACTCCAAGGTTCAAGTCGGTTCCACCGTCGTTCTTAACGATGTGGAATTTGCCGAGAAAATTGAGTATAAAGTCGTCGGATCCTCCGAAGCCAATGTGAACGAGAACAAAATTTCCTACGAAAGCCCGCTAGGCGTCTCACTGATGGGCAAATCGGTAGGCGATACGATTCTGGTGAATGCTCCGATGGGAGTCATCACATATGAATTGTTGGAAATCCGCGTATAAAATCAAAAAGCATTGTCCATGCAGCTCTGCATGACAATGCTTTTTCTCTTCTTAGGCACCGGTGACGTTGAACAGCTCCAGCGCCCTTCTCATGTTATCCGTATAAACCGGATCCTCCGAGGAGCACATCCATTTCAGGTCTGACCGTCCTGTACCCGTCAGTTCATTGCGGTCACGCAAAATTTGTACGAGCCGGTTCACCGTTCCTGCGCTTCCGTCTACAATTTGTATATGTTCAGGCAGTATTTGTTTTAACACTTTGCGGAAAAATGGAAAATGCGTGCATCCTAGAACGAGAGTACCATAGGTGCTCAAATCAAAGCCTTCCAGGCGGGAATGAAAATAATCGATAATTTGCGGTCCGTCAACCTGTAATTGTTCGCAAAACTCCACCAATTCCGGCATCGGCAGCGAATCCACAGCCCCCATGTCATCTATGCGGGAAACAAGCTCGCGGTATTTGGACTGCTTCAGCGTGAGCGGCGTGGCCAATACGAGTACACGTTTGCCTGTTGAGCGGTTCATCTCGAGTGCAGGCTTGACGGCAGGCTCCATGCCGATAATCGGCATGTCGTAGCTTTTCCTCAACTCGGCGATGGCGATGCTGGTTGCGGTGTTGCAAGCGATGACGAGGGCGCTCACCCCTTCCGAGCAAATCGATTCCACCGCTTTGGTCACAAAGCCGAGGACCTCATCTTTGGTTTTCGTCCCGTAAGGCACATGGAGGGTATCCGCATAATACAGAAAATCTTCATTCGGCAGCTGCTTCATCGCTTCGTGCAGCACGGATATGCCGCCTATTCCTGAGTCAAAAAATGCTATTCTCATGTGTATTCACCCTAATCTTGTTCTATCGCGACTAGAGCAGTCCTGCTGCAACCAGTCCGTTGCGTATGCCGTCTTCATCTACATGCGTGGTAACATGATCGGCGTAAGGCAGTAAATCTTGGTGCGAATTCCCCATGGCAATCCCCATCCCGACATAGGCAAGCATCTCCATATCATTCAACCCGTCGCCGAAGGCAACCGCTTCTTCCGGCTTGAGGCCGACCAGCTCCAGAAGCGCAGCGATCCCTTGAGCTTTGGAGCCGCCTGCAGGCAGCACGTCCATCGCATGCTTGTGCCAGCGAATCAGCTTAAACTCCGATTGAAGCTCCTCGTACAGGTGTTCATCCGTATCTTCGCAGTGGAGGAAAATTTGGTAAATATCGTTCGTTTGCCAGAAGTGCGGATCATAGCCGGGCAAATCCACTTTCAAGGATGAAACGGAGCTTGTTACGAATGGATGATCCTCGGTATCCGTGAAGAACTGGTGCTCGCCTTCAAACACCAAGGAATGCTGGTATTTGGCCGCAAGCTTTACTAGATTTTCAATGCTGCTTTTGGCGATAACGCGCCGGTAAAGCGGCTCGCCCCGGTAAACGGCATAACCGCCGTTCAAACAAACGTACGAATCGATGCCCAGTTGTTCAGCCAGCGGCTTGATGAAATAAGGAGCTCGTCCTGTAGCAATGACCGGCTCGATGCCCTGCTGCTTTAATTGATGAATCGCTGTCACCGTAGAGGCAGGAACTTGCTTCTCCTCGTTCACGAGGGTACCGTCGATATCGAAAAATACAATTTTGTACACAGTCTGGGTCTCCTTTGCTTGCGGAGGCAGCTCATGCTGCCCGCCTTCTCTCTTTCTCTCATTAAACAACAAATAGAGAGAAAAAACAAAGAAAAAGAGAATCCCCTCGGCTTCTCTCCCTGCTTCTTATACGATTTCGTCGATAATTCCATGCGTCAAGGCTTCTTCCGGACTCATGTACCAATTCCGCTGATGCTCCTGAATTTTGAACAGCTCGTCTGGACTCAGCTTCGTTCTGGACAGCAGGAACTCGTCATAGATGTTCTGCAGTCTTTGCGTCTCGTCCACCCGATTCTTCAAATGCTCCAAATTCCCGTCCAAATGCGTGGAAACCGCATGGTACATCAGCGTGCTTAACCTGCCAGCGTATCTTTTGTGGCCGCTTACTGCGATCAATAGGCTCATGCTGGCCGCAAGTCCATACACGTATGTATGAACCGGCGTTTTACTGTTCTCAATGACATTGATCAGTCCTAGTCCGTCGTAGACGCTGCCACCGTTGCTGTTGATGATGACGTCGATCGGGACCCGTTTGAAGTCTTTTTCCTTTTTATCTTTGTCGTCGTCGAACTGATTGATTTTCATAATTTGCTCGACGATGGTTTTCACAGAGCTTTTGTTAATGCCATCGAATAGATACAAGGTGCGGTCATTCATCGAGAAGCCTCCTGTCCGTATGGCCTAGTATTACGATAGTCTATTCCGGGCAGGTGATCTTTGTAACCTTTTTGTTTGTTTTTCCGATTTTTTTGGGCTTGCGGGGATGGTTTAAATTCCTAATACAAATACAAGCATTTTCTCACATCACAAAGTTGTAGTATTACAAACAAGCCTTAAGCGGCAGCAAGTCTGGCTTCCGCTTAAGGCCTGTTTCTACTCTAGGCCATCCGGCATGGATTCCCGGATTTCCGGCAAATGGATCGTAAAGACCGAGCCTTTGCCTAGCTCCGAGTCCACCTTTACGGTGCCTTGATGGGCTTCGACGATTTCTTTGACGATGGAAAGCCCGAGGCCGGTGCCGCCAATTTTCCTGCGATCCGAGTTATCGACCCGATAAAATCGTGTAAACAATTTATCGGTGGCGTCGCGAGGGATGCCCAACCCAAAATCCTGAATTTGGATAGCAACGGCTCCGTCTTCCCTCCCTATAGTCACTGTAATTTTCGGCATACCCGGCGAATATTTGATGGCATTGGAAATGAGATTATGAAACACCTGCTTCAATCGCTCTTCATCCGCGTAGATGAGAGGATTTTCCGCGATAACATTGAGCTCGATCTCATGATTGTCCTTACCCTGCCATTGTTCCACGATTTCACCGAGCAGTAGAGCGGGATTTAACGCTTGAAAATGAAAGGCGTGACGCCCTGAATCCAAACGCTGCAAATCCAGAAAATCGTTAATTAAATTCGACAGCCGCTTGGATTCCTTGTGGATCGTCTCCACATATTTGACTCTCTTATCCTCCGAGACGCTGCGGGTCGCCAAAATTTCTATAAACCCCATAATCGAAGACAGAGGCGTCCGAATTTCGTGGGAGATGATAGAGACGAACTCATTTTTCATCTCATCGGTCCGCTCTTCCTCCGTACGGTCGCGGAATCCGAACAAATGGCCGCGAAGCGTGCCGTCCGCTTCATCCACAATAGGATTGACATAACATTCATAATGTTTGATTTCTCCGGCGGTCGTCTTTCTTAGAATCCTTCTCAGAAAAGGCTGCAAGTCTCTGCACAGATAGGCATCGATGATTTCCACGAATGGGGCACCGGGAACCATCATGTCATGACAATACACTAAGATGTTGTCACCTTGGTGAATCTTTTTCTCAAAGAAAAGCTCAACGCGACGGTTGGCGAAAATGACACGCCCCAGCGGGTCACACATGATAATCGCTTCATGGATGGATTCCAGCATTTGCTCGATGATCGTATTCTGCTCGGCGATCGTTCTCTCGGCCTGCCGGCTTTCAGACAGAAGCGCTTTGTGATTGTTCTCGCTCTCTTGCACTTTGCGGAGGAGCTCGGCCATGTTCAGATACATTTTCGTAAACTCATAAATCATACCGCCTAATACGGCATTCGAGCAGACGAACGTGTTCCATTTGGCCACATACCAACCTAAACTAAACCTGCCGCCGCCGCATATGACGATAAGCACATCCAGCATGGAGGCCAGAATCGCAATGCACAGCCAGGTCGAAGTAACGGTTCTCGCTCTCGTTCTCCAGTAGAACACGAGCAGGGCGATAAAAGTCAGCAGGACGGAGGGAATCCCGAATGTGCTCATAAAATAAGGCGTCAGCTTGCCGTTAACCAGCACGGTAGGCAGGACATTCACATAGGCGGTTGAAACATACGTTGAAGCTGCGATCAGAAGCACCACGCCGATGAATGTAAACCAGCCGAACACTCTCGCTTTGCGCGCGCTGTACCGGATATTGCCTAATCTGGCATCGAGCCACAAGTAAAGCAGAATAGCTAACGGAAGGCCGGTGTGCCAAATCGTATACAGCCAGACGGAAGATTGAGGCCCGGAATGAAATACGCCGTTTTCGGCCAAAACGCGCGGAAAGGCTAGAATGTACATCAAGCTCATACCGGCAGAAAACAAATAAGCTGCATATAGGACGAGCACTGCAGGGGCTCGGGAAATTCTGAATTGACTATAGATGATATAAGCCGTAATAAGTTCAAAACAAACGACTGTCGAGAATATCGCCGGTTGGAAAGCCTGTACCTCAGCAAGCTGTATGCGAACCAGAGGAATCGAAATAAGCGAAATCAGGACGACCAGAACCCCGATCAGGAAGGCGAAACGCCGCTGGGCGGGATTAGACTGCATCGTAATTAAATTATACACCGCTGCCGGTGCAGCTCCTTCTTGACTCATGTTACCCCCCGCATTCGCATCGCTATCTCTACATATTTCGACAATTCTTCTGCATTCCCTTCCGTGCATGAAAGAAAGCAGCCTCACCTCTTAGTGTTCCAAGAAATGAGACTGCTTATAATACGCTTATGCATTTTCTTCCATTGCGGCTTGATACTGCTCCAACGAGACCAAGCGGTCTGCGCTAACCCGAACTCCCTCGGCTTGCAGCAAAAAGCTTTGCAGTTCGGCGCCCTCGTCGTCCGCAATGGCAATTTCCCCTTTGGCGTTGACCACCCGGTGCCAAGGCAGCTTATACTTGCTGCCCATGGCATGCAAAATCCGTACCACTTGGCGCGCTCCCCGGGGGCTTCCGGCCAGTCTCGCAATTTGCCCGTAAGTCATGACTTTGCCTTCGGGAATTGAACGGATAATGCCTATAACGCGTTCGGTGAACGGTGTCATCGTTATACATCCGCGAACTTGATGCAAACCGGCTGAGACAATGTCAGTACGCTGCCGGTAGGAACGAGCTTGCCTGTGGCCGCATCTCTCGAGAACGTAACGACATTATCCGAGTCTTTGTTCGCGACGAGCACATGAGCGCCGTCCGGTGAAATCGCGAAATTCCGCGGATGCTTCCCAAGCGTCGGCGCGTGCTCCACCAGGCTTAATCGGCCTGTTGCCTCATCGATCGCATAGACGACGAGGCTGTCATGCCCGCGATTCGAACCGTAGAGGTACTTCCCGTCCGGCGATATGTGGATATCCGCGCAGGCATTGTCCCCCTTGTAGTCATCCGGCAGGGTGGCCATCGTCTGAATTTCCTCCAGGACACCTTGTTCCTCATCGAAGCGAAAGGCCGTTACCGTTGAGCCCAGCTCGTTGATAACATAGCCATATCTATAGGATGGATGGAAAGCAAAATGCCGCGGACCTGAACCCGGTGCGACAGCGACTTCACTATGCGGATGCAGCTTCCGTGCTGCCAAGTCGAGCTTGTACAGCTTGATCCGGTCCAGCCCCAAATCGCAGACGCCGATGTAGGTATTCGTGCGGTCGACGAAAACCGAATGCGCCCGCGGACGGTCTTGCACCGGCAGCACACTTGCACCTTGATGCTGCTGGATGTCGGTGCTCTCGCCGATACGGCCGTCAGGGAGCACCGGGGAGACGCCGACCATACCGCCGTGATAGCTGGACACCATCAGGATGGCATTCGTATGGTCAAGCTGAATATGGCAAGTTGTTGCAGGAAGCGTAATTTCCTTATTCAGCAGTGTTAATTGGCCTGATCCGGGATCAATGTCGTAAGCCGCTGCCGCTCCGCAGCGCTGTCCGCTGGCATCAGTGCCTTCCGACAGGGCATACAGCTTCCAATGCTCCTTATCCACAGCAAGAAACGTCGGATTCTGCAAGCCGTTTACTTCGTGAAGCACTTCCAGTGCGCCGCTTTCTTCCCCATACTGGCAGGCATACACCCCTGGATTGGCGGAATCCGCATATGAGCCTATGAAGGCAAGTGTCTTATGAAGCTTCGTCAACATATCCATCCCCTATCTATCCTTATTTCTATGTGCATTATCTCAAATCCCAATGATTGGAGCAATATGACGTTTGTTAGACGTCCTGCGGTCCAGGTACGGTGCCGATTCCATAAAAAAACAGGTGGACCATCTCTTCAATCAGCCCATCCAGATCACCATGAAGCTCGGCATGCTCCAGCATCATGTCCGCTTGATTGGTCAGCATTTGCATATACATAATGATGGTTGAAGTGGACAGCTTGTCTGTAATTTCGCCATTCTTCTTGCCTTCCTCGATCAGCTGAACGACCAGCGGCATGCCTCTGGCCATATATTCCTCCCGTACGAAACGGGACAACTCCGGATCCTCCCGCCATATATGCTTCATTATCTCGAGTCCGAATGTCCGCGACGACTTCTTCTTCTGAAATACGATATATTCCATTTTCTCCTTCAACGTATGGCTGCCCGCCATGAATTGCTCAAATTCAGTGATCGTTTGCCTAATATAATCGATGAACACTTCACGTACCAGCGCTTCTTTACTGCCGTAATAGTTATAAATCGTCACTTGCGACACGCCTGCCTCTTCGGCAATATCGGCAATTCGCAGCTTTTTCGGATCTGTCGATTGCAGCATACGGAACGTCGTGTTCATAATGATTTCTTTCTTCTGCTGAGCTCTTTTCTCAAAGCCGTTCATGTTCATGCGCATCACCTGTCAATTGGAATAATGAAATTATAACATAAATATATTTCAAAAGTATTGACGAGGGAAATGATCAGGAGTAACATGAGTTTTGAAATTATTGTTGTTTGAAATTTCAAAACTTTCATTTGCGGAGGTGGCCGCGCATGTTGGCCGTTCATCAGTTGACCAAAACATTCCCGAACGGGAAAGGCATTTTCGATGTTACCTTCTCGGTCCGAAAAGGCGAGGTGTTCGGGTTTCTGGGGCCGAACGGAGCCGGGAAATCCACGACGATCCGGCACATCATGGGTTTCATGAAGCCGGATAAGGGCACAGTAAAGGTCGGGGGATTGGACACTTGGACGGAGCAAGGCACGGTTCAATCCTATTTGGGCTATTTGCCCGGGGAAATCGCCTTTATTGAAGGGATGACCGGCAAGAGCTTCCTGGATTTCATGGCGGAGATGCAGGGACTGAAGGATCGGTCCCGGCGCGATGAGCTTGTCGACCGGTTCCAGTTCGACGTGAAGACGCCGATTCGCAAAATGTCCAAGGGCATGAAGCAAAAGGTCGGCATCGTTGCGGCATTCATGCACAGGCCGGAGCTCATTATTTTGGATGAACCTACCTCAGGACTCGATCCACTCATGCAAAAGGTATTCATCGATCTCGTCCTGGAGGAGAAAGCGCGCGGCACGACATTCTTCATGTCGTCTCACAGCTTTCCCGAAATTGAACGGACTTGCGACCGCGCGGCCATTATGAAGGACGGCGTCATCCTTACCGTCAAAAATATTCATGAGCTGCAGTCGATGCAGCGCAAATTGTTCGAGGTGACATTCGAACGCACAGCGGATGCCGAAGCTTTCGTGCAAGGCTTCGGCGCAGGCGAAGGGATTGAGTCACGCGAGGGCAACAGGGTGCGGGTCGCCGTTCAAGGCGATTACGCCAGTTTCTTAACCGAAATTTCCAAGTATACCATTCGCAATGTTGACGTGTTTACGCAAAGTCTCGAAGACGTCTTCATGAACTATTACGACCGGAGGGGGACTTTGCAATGAACGTTTCGCTCTATAAACATATGATGAAGATTCACATCAAAGGAATGATGAACTATGCATTCGGGTCGGCGTTCTACATTCTGCTCATGTTTTGGCTGTTCCCCAGCTTGGCGGGCAACAACGCGGCCCTCGACGATTTGATTCGCTCGCTGCCGGCCAGCATCACGAACGCCTTCAACTTGGGCAGCGGCTTTAACACAGTGGAGGGCTTCATCTCCGGCGAATACTACGGCCTTCTGCTGGTGCTGATTGCCGCCGTCTTCTGCATCCTGCTCTCTACGCAGCTGATGGCGAAGCTCGTGAATCAAGGCGCGATGGCTTACCTGCTCGCGGCGCCGACGACCCGCGGCAAGGTCGCTGTGACGCAAGCCGCCGTTATGGTAACCGGGCTGGTGACGATCATGGCCGTCACGACGCTCTGCGGCTTCGCCGGTTACGCCTGGTTCATCGGCGACTTGAGCGCCTTCCACGGCGCGGCATACCTGCGGATGAACATCGCCGCACTGCTGCTGTTCTTCGCCGCCGGCGGGATCGCCTTCCTGGTCTCGTCACTCGTTAACGACGAGAAGAAGGCGCTTGGCGTGTCGGCTTCGCTCACGTTCGGCTTCTTCAGCCTGGACTTTATTGGCAAGCTGAGCGAGCGGATCGAATGGCTGCGCAGCCTGACCTATTTCTCGCTCTATGACCCGAGCGGCATTATCGCGGGCAAAGCCGCAATCGGCTCCGCTTGGTCGATACTTGCCGCGATCGGTTTGCTCGCGTTTGCTGCGGGTGTCGTTCTTTTTCGGCGGCGGGATCTGCCGTTGTGATGCTGTGATGAGAAGAACAGTAGCGCTTCAATCCCCGCTTCCGTTATAATTAGGTAAAATAAAACAACGGTCGTGAAGCATACGCCGCTTTCATCTAATGCTGTAGGGGTTGCCCCCCCCTGCTGGCTTAGATGCGAGCGGCGTTTTGTTTTTCGATGAGAAAGGAGGGGTTTCATGAAGTTTGAACGTGCCTTCGACATCTTCATGGCATCACAGCTTGCTTCGGAGAGGAATGCTCGCCGGCGGGAAAGGTTGGAAGGCGGTTTGGGACATGGAGAAACGGAGTTTCTGAGAAAGGTGTGGTACCCGGCAATCGGCAGTTTCGATCATTTGTACCCCGAGTGGGAGGTGCGTGATTTCTCGAACGGGTACCGCTACTTGGACTTTGCTTATATGCCTGGCGGCGCCAAGGCTGCCATTGAGATCCAAGGATACGCCACCCATGCACGCGATATTGAGCATTGGCGGTTCAAGGATCTGTGCATGCGCCATTGCCATCTGGGTTTAGATGGCTGGCTCGTCATGCCGCTCGCCTACCCCGCTATCGCGGAAACGCCAAAACAGTGCCAACAGCTGATGCTGGCATTGGTTGGAAAATTTGTTTCGTATTCAAATTCCGATGCCATGAACTGGGTCGAGCTTGAAACTGTTCGCTTCGCACGCAGATTGCTGCGTCCCTTCTCTCCTTCAGAACTGGCCGAGCATCTTCGCGTGAGTCCTCGCCATGCTCGTAACCTTTTGCGCAGCTTGTGTGACAAGCAAATACTCATGGTATCCAGTGGGCAGCAGCGGGCACGATTGTACAGTTTAATCACACCTCACCAGTAGTTAGCGGAAATACGATCCGCTATTTCAATCTGAGAGGGGTTTTTGGGGGAGGATGCGGAAATGTAAGACCTTATTTTGCCGTTGTTCCTTCAATTTCATTCAGTCGCAATCCGCATAGTAGCGAATCGTATTTCCTCTTCATTCGCAGAATGGGGGGTTTTGGGTGAAATAGCGAACTGTATTTCCTTTGCGCTGATGATGCTACACCTCCCCAGTAGCTAGCGGAAATATGATCCGCTATTTCGGCCTGAGAGGGATTTTTTGGGGAGGATGCGGAAATGTAAGACCTTATTTCGCCGTTGTTCCTTCAATTTCAGTCGCAATCCGCATAATAGCGAATCGTATTTCCTCTTCATTCGCAGAATGAGTGGTTTTGGATGAAATAGCGTACTGTATTTCCTTTGGGCTGATGATGCGTGCGACGCTGGAGCTTGTGGGGGAGACATACTACACTTCCCCCAGTAGCTAGCGGAAATACGATCCGCTATTTCGGCCTGAGAGGGATTTTTTGGGGAGGATGCGGAAATGTAAGACCTTATTTCGCCATTATTCCTTCAAGTTCAGTGGCAATCAGCTCAATAGCGAATCTTATTTCCTCTTCATTCGTAGAACGGGTCCTTTTGGGTGAAATAGCGAACTGTATTTCCTTTGTGCTGATAATGTGCGCGATGCTGGAGCTTGTGAGGGTAGACATGCTGCACCCTCCAGTAGCTAGCGGAAATACGATCCGCTATTTCGGCCTGAGAGGGTTTTTGGGGGGAGGATGCGGAAATGTAATACCTTATTTCGCCATTATTCCTTCAAATTCAGTGGCAATCAGCTCAATAGCGAATCGTATTTCCTCTTCATTCGTAGAATGGGTCCTTTTGAGTGAAATAGCGAACTGTATTTCCTTTGCGCTGATGATGTGTGTACTGTATTTCCTTTGTGCTGATAATGTGTGCGAGCCGCACCTCCGCAAAATGGTCCTTATGGCTGAAATAGCGAACTGTATTTCCTTTGCGCTGATGCTGTGTGCGACGCTGGAACTAGGGCGGAGACATGCAAAAAAAAGACGGACGCATCGTCCGTCTTTCCTATCCTTAAACCAATCCTTAAACCTTGCGGGAAGTTAGCTTCGCTTGGGTGAACAGCAGCAGGTAGTCATACCCGCCGGCTTTGGAATCCGTACCCGACATGTTGAATCCGCCGAACGGGTGTACGCCGACCAAAGCGCCCGTGCATTTGCGGTTGATGTACAAATTGCCGCAATGAACCGTATCCAGCGCTTCCGCGATACGCTCCTCGTCCGTGGAGAAGTACGAGCCCGTCAATCCGAACTCCGTATCGTTGTACATCGCGATCGCTTCTCGCCAATCTTTCGCTTTGGCCAAAGCAAGCACAGGCCCGAAAATTTCCTCCTGCATGATACGGGCTTTACCGCTCACATCGCCGAACACCGTCGGCTGAATGTAGTAGCCGTTGCCTTCCGCTTTGCCGCCGCCAGCCAGCAGCGTACCTTCGGTTTTGCCGACTTCGATATAGTCCAGAATCCGCTCATACGAAGTTTGGTCGATGACCGGGCCTGCCGCGAAGTTCAGCTCAGGCAGTCCGCTTTGCAGACGGTTCGTAAGCGCAACGACTTTCTCCGCTACTTCATCGTACACGGATTCTACGATGATCGCGCGGGAACCCGCGGAGCACTTCTGGCCCTGGAAGCCAAATGCCGAGGCTACGATCGCCGCAGCGGCTGCGTCCAGATCTGCCGTTTCGTCCACCACGATGCCGTCTTTGCCGCCCATCTCCGCGACCACGCGCTTAATCCAGATTTGACCCGGAGCCGTGTCCGCAGCCAGCTTGTTAATCCGCAGTCCGACTTCTTTGGAGCCTGTGAAAGAGATGAAACGCGTCTTCGGATGCGTCGTCAAGTAGTCGCCGACTTCCGCGCCGCTGCCCGGGATGAAGTTGATTACGCCTGCAGGCAGCCCCACTTCTTCCATCAGCGCAACGAATTTGTGCGCAATGACCGGCGTCGTCGATGCCGGCTTCAGCAATACGGTGTTCCCGGAGACGACAGCGGCCATCGTCATTCCCACACAAATCGCCAACGGGAAATTCCATGGAGGAATAATGACGCCGACGCCAAGCGGAATGTACGTAAGCCGATTGTTCTCGCCCGGAATTTTGACCAGCGGCTGCGTTTCGTTGATTTCACTCAAACGAATCATTTCACGCGCATAGAACTCGATGAAATCGATCGCTTCCGCCGTATCCACATCGGCTTCGACGTAGTTTTTGCCGGACTCCAGCAGCATGAGCGCCGAGAATTCATGTTTGCGCGCGCGCATCAATGCCGCCGCTTTGAATAAGTACTCTGCGCGCTCTCTGGCAGGCACCTTTTTCCACGTTTCGAAAGTTTCCAGGGCGACGCCCATCGCTTTCTCAGCCAGCGCCTTGTCTGCTTTGCTCACATAGCCGATCACCTCATCCACATTGCCAGGATTAATGGAGGTAATTTTCGCTTCCGTCGTCACTTTCTCTTGGCCGATATAGAGCGGATATTCGCGGCCCAGCTCTTGCTTTACTTTGCGGATAGCCGCTTGCATCGCCTGTTTATTTTCCTCAAGACTGAAATCTGTGAATGGCTCATTCGCGTACGGTCCTACTTGTGTAAAGGTTGTCATGTCATTTCTCCTCTCCGAATGGGAAGCTTATTTAAACATATTTTTAAGAACGAACCAGACGTTGGCCGGACGTTCCGCTAACCTTCTCATGAAGTAACCGAACCAATCTACGCCATATGGAACATAAATGCGGACACGGTAACCTTCTTTCACCAATTGCTTCTGAAGCTCCTCACAAATGCCATACAGCATCTGGAACTCGAATTGATCTCCGGAAATGCCGTTCTGGCGGGCAAAATCTTTGGTAAATTCAATAATGGCCGCATCATGACTGGCAACCGCCGTGTAGTGGCCGTTCAGCAGATGCTTTTGGATAATTTTCTTATAGTTTTCATCGACATCGCTTTTTTCCGGAAAGGCAACCTGCGGGGATTCCTTGTACGCCCCTTTCACCAGACGCAAATTGGCGCCAAGCTCGTGCAGATCGTCCATATCCTTCATCGTGCGGTACAAGTAGGCTTGAATGACGATGCCCACGTTGTCGTACTCTTGGCGCAGCTCGCGGTAAATGTCGAGGGAAACCTGGCAATGCGCATAATCTTCCATATCGATCCGGACAAAATTGCCATGCATGCGGGCACGGTCGAGAATGCGTTTCATATTGCTGACACATAGTTCTTTGCTTATATCTAATCCAAGCGAGGTCATTTTCAGAGATAAATTGGAGGTCACGCCAGACTCCGCAATCGCGTCCAGCGTTTGGATGCACATCTCGGCGGATTCAATTGCTTCCGCTTCACTGAACACAAATTCGCCCAGATGGTCGAGCGTCGCGATCCGGCCATCCTGGTTCAGGCTGCGCACAGCCGCGATCGACTGCCCGATCGTCTCGCCGGCGACGAAACGTGCGGCCCCGAAGCGTAAACCGTATCTTTTGGCCAGTCGGTTAGCGGTTCTGCTTTTGCCTAAAGATTGAAACATATTTCTCATCATAAGTTCCATGTGTATTCCCCCAAAGGAATTTGTACAGTAGTGTTTAATTTATGATTTCATTGTACACTAATATTCATATTTTGAACACTATTTGTTTATGTGTATATTTTTCATGATTTTGTACACATTGCTGCGGCTATACCTTATCATACTCGCCCGCCCCTCCCGACGTGTTGAATCACTTTCATGTTCATGGTAAATTTAAGTGAAAAACGATTCGGCATAAGAGGTACATTATGTTCAAAAATGAACACTTTCCGTTGAACCCTACATTTGTAATATTACCGATAGACGCGACAATCCAAGAAGTATCCTCCTATTTACAAGAACAGACGGCGGTAATCGCCCGGCAGGATTCGCAGACTTATTTGTTTATACCGGAAGATGACGTCTTGTTGCCTGCCCTATCCGCTAAGAACATTCAAGACTTGCTCGAGATGAGCTCCTATTTCCGGGCAGAAACGATTCAATTGGATGAAACCGCACGAACGGTGTTCCCTGAGCTGCCGGTCCCGTGGTCATCGCATCGCCCTCTCGTGATCAAGGATAAGGCAGGAAATATTCGGGGATACTCCACATTAACCGATTTATTGAACATGGCCTCCAATGAGCTTCACAAATGGTCCTCCTACTTCCATGCACTTGCAGACACGGTAACGGATGCCGTAACCGTCGTGGATCGCGAAGGGGCCGTCATTTGCTGGAATCCTGTCGCAGCGGAGTTGTATCAACTGCCTGCATCCGACATCATCGGGAAACGGATTGGCGAGCACTTCGACGTCGAGACGCTCATGGTTCTCAAAATATTGGATGAAGGCCGCCTGATCCGCAATACGTACCACCGTCCTCGCCCCGAGACGCATGTCCTCATTAACGCTTCCCCTATTCGCAATGCCAAGGGGGACATTATCGGCGGAATTGCAACGGAGCAGGATATTACGCAGCTTGTGCGATTGAACGAACAATTGACCGCGGCGGACTCTTTCGGAATCCCGTTCCGGGAGCAGACTGAAGATTTGTTCACCTTGATCAAAGGAAAAGGCCCGGCGATCGGCAAGGTCATTCAATGGGCCAAAAAAGTCGCCTCAACGGAGACACCGATTCTGTTGATAGGTGAAACGGGTGTCGGCAAAGAGCAGCTGGCGCACATCATTCACCGGTCCAGCTCGCGGGCCGAGCATCCTTTTCTTACGATCAACTGCGGCATCGTGCCCGCCGGCATATTGGAGACGGAGCTATTCGGGTATCAAGGCGGAGCCTTCACCGGAACCGAGACGGGACAGCCCGGCAAGCTGGAACTGGCGAAAGACGGAACGTTATTTATTAATGAAGTTGAGAAGCTTCCTTGGGAATTACAAGCCAAGCTTTTCCACTACATCACGCAGCAAACGATCACGCGCTCAGGCGGGACGCAGCCGATTCGTGTCCGCACGCGGATCATCATCGCCACAACGGAAGACTTGTCCGCCAAGCTGGCTGCACAAGAGTTCCGGGCTGATTTGTACTATGCGCTCAATGTCATTTCGATTCGAATTCCCCCTCTGCGCGATCGAACGGAAGACATCCCAGCCATGGTTCATATGTATTTGAAACAGTTTGCCATGCAGTACCAGAAGCCGGTACCGGCGCTGACACCGGAGGTTAATCTTGCATTCGCCAATTACAGTTGGCCGGGCAATATTCAGGAGCTCAAGAACGTGATTGAGCGCTGCGTCATCCTGTGCGATGAGGATCTGATCACCTTGGAGCATCTGCCGCCCGCCTTGCAAAGCGGCCAGCCTTCTCTAGCCGCTTCGGAGGGAGAGACAGCCGCGATGATTTTGAAAGCCAAAGTGTCCGAAGAAGACGAAATGATATTAATTGAAGAAGCGCTGGCCAAGACCGCCGGGAACAAAAGCGCAGCGGCCAAGCTGCTCGGCATCTCGCGCGGAACCTTGTACAATAAGATGAAAGAGTATCAGATGGAATAACAAAAATCCCTTTCTACAACTGCGTAGAAAGGGATTTCTTATTGGCACGCCCTACCCAGCGTGAATCGGACAAAAGACAAAGTCTCGCGGCTTACATCCAGCTCCATTCCCCTGCGCCATGCCAGAGCTTGCCGGATCAACGCTTCCCACGCTTCCCCGTATTTGCCCATCGCCCACTTGCCTGCGGCCGGTTTGGAAGCGACAAGTCCCGTATCCATCGTGTACAAGCATCTGCACATCGTCAATATCGCATAGGCTTGGTACTCGCTTGTGCCAAGGCGCGATGCGTCTTTCAACAAGGGGGCCCACCATTCCTGCAAAATGCTGCGCGCCGCCCACCGAAGCTCCTCCGCTGTAACCGGGGCGATTAGCGAATCCGGCGCCGGGCCGCAGAGCGTGATGCCATATCCGCGAATAATCGCACGCTGAATGATCCAATCGCTGCCGTGCCCATCGACACCGAAGCTGCCGTCACAGCGCAGCGCCGGGTGCCGGCAATGCTGCGGATCATACCGCTTAAGCGAAGCTTGCGGGATGTAGGACCCCTCCATATGTTCTGCCGCAGGGAAACCTTGCGAACGAAGCTCGTCATGCATATGAGCCAGAGCCGTTCGCTGGGCTGCTTGCAGCTCGCTGCGGGTGACACCCAGGAAATCGACATCGCTCGTCTCCGGATGGTAATCTCCCAATGCCAGCGATCCGTGCACATAGAGACCGACCAGATCTTGCGCGAGAATGCGCTGTGTCCCCTGCAGCAGCTGATCTAGCAGATCATTAACGTCGGGATAGAGCGTTGGTTTCTCGTTTCGGATACACGAACCACCCTTTCCTGCATGGTACCAATATTATTTCTGATAAACGACCGGGAAGCTCTCGCCCGACATAAGTTCGCCCGGAGCGACATGAATGTGAGGTTCCATCGGGTGTCCGCCTGTCGGCGAATAATACGTGTGACCCGGCATATAGTGAACCGCAATCGCTCTGCGCTTGCGATCGGAGCGGTTGTTCGGGCTGCCATGCCACGTTAGCGAGTGATGATAGCCGACCTGCCCTTTTTTAATTTCAAAAGGAATCGCTTCCACTTTAGCCCCTTCAGGCAGCAGCTCAGGTTGTCTGTGTACCGGCATGAAATCGTCGCTGCTGCTCAAATATTTCTGATTGTTGCCCCATTTATGGCTGCCCGGCACCATCCACATACAGCCGTTCTCAATGACGGCATCGTCAAGCGCAACCCATGCGCTGATCAGGTCTGCCGGCTGAATGACCGGCCAAAGCGGATGATCTTGGTGCCAGTGCGTCGGTCCGCCCGTCACCGGCGGTTTATATTGAATCTGATCGTGCCAGATCCGCAGCGTGTCCGTGCGGCACAATTGGGCAACCTCCTCACAAATTCTCTGATTCGCTGCATGCTGCAAATACACGTCGCTAGCCATCCAAATGTTCACAATCTGAACGACCGTTTCCTTCTTCGTTATCGTCATCCCATAATGGGAGTTGTCGAGCATATTTCGGTTGAGGATTGGCTTTTTGACAGATTTCCCTTCCATCACATTATCCAGTTCTTCCCGGAGCGTCTCCACTTCCGCATCGGATAATACGACATCGCCCTTAAGAAACCCCAATTCATCGAATTGTTTGATCTGCTCTTGTGATAGCATGATTGATTCCTCCTCGCTTGGTATATCTTTATTGTACGGTCAGCCGGCTCATCCGTCGTTAGAGATTTCCAACCTGAAATTGCACTTATCACAGAAAATCAAAACTTTTCCATTTAACCGACCTATTTGGGGAAGGCATGGTGTATGATGATAAAGTAGCTTGTCAACCATGAAGGAGGTTTCATATGTCTGAGCAGCTTATCATTGGAAGCGCTTCACATCTTTATGCGGTGCAAGAAGGCTGGGGCCAATTGCCGGCGAACATTCAATACGGGTACACGCACGGCATCTGTGTGGACGATGAAGATCGCGTTTATGTGCATCACACGGGGAAAGAATCGGTTGTTGTGTTTGACAAAGAAGGCAACTTCCTTACTTCCTGGGGCAGCGAGTTCGAGGGCGGGGCACACGGCTTTTATTTGCATCGCAATTCCGACGGCCAGCAGCATCTCTATTTCGCCGACACCAAACGGGCAAGTGTTGTAAAAACAACATTAACCGGAGAAGTCCTTTTCCGCATTTCGCCGCCGGACCGTCCGGATTTGTACGATGAAGAGAGAAAATATATACCGACCGATGTATGCGTGGCGCCGAACGGCGACATTTATGTGGCAGACGGCTATGGCCAGTCTTATGTGCATCACTACAATGCCGAAGGCGCGTATATCCGCTCTTGGGGCGGGTCAGGGTCCGAACCGGGCAAGCTATCGTCGCCACACGGCATCTCCGTCAACCTGCGCGGAGAAACGCCGGAGTTGTACATAGCGGACCGCAGTAACAACCGGATTCAAGTGTTCTCTTTGGAAGGCGAGCATCTTCGCTTCGTTGAGCATAACCTGGATCTCCCGTGCTCCTTCTACTTCTTCGGCGATGAAGTATATTTGCCCGATTTGCACAGCAGGGTGACCATTCTGGATCATAATGACCGCTTGATCACACACTTAGGTGAAGATCAACAAGCGTATAAGCAGCAAGGTTGGCCTAACCTGCCCAAAGGCTACTACCGCCCGGACCGCTTCAGCTCACCGCATGGCGTCTGCGTGGATTCCCAAGGCAATGTGTATGTGGCGGAATGGATTTCCGACGGCCGGGTGACGAAGCTCGTAAGGCAGCGGTAGAGGCGTGCAGCGGCACTGGTGCGGCGGCGGGAGCGACCGGCGAGTCTGGTGAGGCTGCCGGACTGAGCGAAACGAAAAACAGGAGCCCATCGGCTCCTGTTTTATTTGCTAACGGACACAGCGGCCGTTATTTGCCCATTAGGCGGTACGTTTCGGCTCTAACGGACAGCAGAGGCCTTATTTGGCCGATTTCGGGGCGAAATCAGGCCCATATGAGCAAATAACGGCACCAGTGTCCGTTACATTTTCACAGAGGTCCCTATTCACCGAATAAGAACCTCTGTGTCCGTTAGCGGCGCCCGGAACCTCGCCTTCGCATAGAATCAGCGGCAAGGCGCACGTTCCCGGAACGCTAAGCCTTCCGCCCCTCCAGCAGCTGCCATCGCATCCACTCATTCCGCACGATCCCATCGCCGTCCGCCAGCAGGATGTGATACAGCCGCTTGCGCAGCTCGGCGGTAATCCGCCGGCTCCCCGGATGCCCGATCACATTATGCAGCTCATGCGGATCGCTGCGCAAATCGTAGAGCTCATCGACATCCGTGCAGTTCCACACATACTTCCACTCGCGGGTGCGGATCATCCGCTGGGTGAACAAACCGAACTGGGCGCCATTGAATGAGGCGACCACTTCATCCCGCCACTGATCCGGCTCGGCGCCTTGCAGCAGCGGCAGCAAGGACTCCCCGTGCAGCCGGTCACCGCCGCCCTCCGGATAGCCGGCGCCGGCGATGGCCAGCAGCGTCGGCGGCAGGTCGAGCAGGTTGTAGACGAAACGCTCGCAGCGGCTGCCCGGAGCAACAACGCCCGGCCATCTGACGATCAGCGGCACCTTCACAACATCCTCGTAGAGCACATAATGCTTATCCAGCATACGGTGCCCGCCGCACATATCCCCGTGATCGGTCGTGAACACGACAACCGTATCCCCGCTCTGCCCCAGCGCGTCCAGCTCCGCGAGCAGCTTGCCCACGGCATCGTCCAATTGCGAGATAACCGCATAATACCGCGCCACGATCGGTGCCCAGTCCGGCCATTCATAATGCTCAATGCCCCAGTTCCGCAGCTGCTGCTTCTGAATGTACGGCTTATCCGCGAACGTCTCGCCGAAGCTTCCCCATTCAGGGATGCTATCCGGAGTATACATCGCAGCGAACTCGGCGGCAGGCCGGCATGGCAGATGCGGCTCCTGGAAATTGACGCGCAGCTGCCACGGACCGTCCGTTGCGGCTAACTGCCGCATAAGCCCGCAGGCCATTTCCGCGGTTTTATGCGTACGCGTATCCGCAAGCGGAAGCGGATCCGTTTCACCGAAGTAACCGGCTTTGTAGGCAAGCTCCGGATACCGCTCTTTGAGCAGCTTACGATAGCGGTCGTCGCTCGATACGTAATACGTATAACCGTAGTGTGTCGGGTCAAATGACGGGTGCACATCCCATTTCCCGATATAGCCGTTGACATAACCGGCTTCCTGCACAGAACGCGCCCACGAGAAATTCGTGGGCGCCAGCGCGCCGACCTGCAGACCTAATGAATAGTTCCACAAGCCTCCGAACGATTCAGGCCGTCTGCCGCAAACGAATGACTGCCTCGCCGGGCCGCAGATGGGGATATGATTATACGCATTCTCAAACCACATTCCCCCGGCGGCAAGACTGTCGAGGTGTGGTGTCTGCACAGGCGCAAGTCTGCTGTAGCCAAGACAATCATAGCGCAGCTGATCGGCCATAATCACTAGCAGATTCGGTTGTTTGACCGGTTCCGTCACCCTCGTTACCTCCCCGCATGCCGGGCAGCGGACGCCTCATCGAACCGGTCGCGCCGCGGATCCTGCATCCATTCATCCCACGTGAGTCCATACTGCAGCAAGATCTCATGGATGCGGTTGCGAAAAGGAAGTCCCGCTGCGATTTGGATCAGCATCGGATCCTCGCGCCCGTTCAGCATCCCGGCGGTCCACTCATCCAGCTTCCTGGCGAGCTCACCTGCGATACCCGGCGAACTCTCCGCAATGTTCACCGTCTCGTTCGGATCCGTACGCAGATCGTACAGCTCCCTTGGCGGACGAACGAAAGGGCCTGCGTCAAGCGTGCGAATGAATTTGTAATCTTTCGTCACGACACCGCGGCTCGCCTGCCACGCACACTCGCTTAGGAAGACAACGTCATGCGTGCCGTTCTCTTCCCCGCGAATACACGGCCACAAGCTGCGGCCATCCAGCGAAGCCGGCACTGCAATTCCCGCCGCTTCCAGCATCGTCGGCATCATATCGACCTGCTGCACCAAGCCCTCGACCCTGCGCCCGGCCGGAATGCGCCCCGGCCATCTCATGATCATCGGTACTTGTACGGATGCCTCGTATAACCCGCAATGATCCCAATAGATATCATGTTCCGTCAAACTTTCTCCGTGGTCCCCGAACAGAATAAGCAAGGTGTCCTCGTATAAACCTTCAGCGATCAGCAGCTCATCCAGCTCGCGCAGGCGGTCGTCGAGATAGCGAACCTCCGCATCGTAGAGCGCGTTCACATAGTCGCTGTCCGTCACAGGACCAAGCAGGTCGTAATGATGGTGCTTGAAAAACGGATAAGCCGCATGATTATATGCGGCCTGCATACTGCGATTCGAAGGATCGTAAGGATCGCGCCCCGCTTCATAAAATTCAGACACATAATCGGCCGGCGGCTGATAGGGCGTGTGCGGATCCCAATAATGCAGGAACAGGAAGAAATCCTCCTCTTTATGATCGCGAATCCATTTGAAAGCAAGTTCATTGACACTTTTCCCGTCGATGCTGCGCGTTTTTTGGACCGAATTAATATAGTGCCGGTAGCCTCTGGCGAACCATTCCTTCAACTGATACAGATTGTCGACGGCGGCCGTCGTGAAGCCATGCTGCTGCAGCAAGGACGGCAGCCAGGCCTCCTTCTTGGGCAGCTGTGTCAGCGGCGAGCCGTGGGAGACGACGCCCGTACGGAGACCCACTTTCCCGGTAAAAATACCGGTGTGGGCCACCTCCGTCGGAATGTCCGCCGCATAAGCTCTCTCGAACAAGACGCCTTGAGCCGCGATCTGGTCCATATAAGGCGATGTCGGCTTCTCGTAGCCGTAACAGCCGAGCCTGGAAGCGCGCATGGTATCCATGGAGACGAATACGATGTTCATACCGCCTCCCCCCGTCCCGCATCCGTCATCAAATAATCCAAAATGAACGCAACGTTGCTCTCAACCTCATCCATATGCGTGCGAATGACAATGTCCGGCTGCTCCGGTATTTCATACGGGTCGCCAATGCCCGTAAAATGAGCGATTTCCTCTTTCCTCGCTTTGGCGTACAGCCCTTTGACATCCCTGCGCTCGCACTCCTCCAATGGGCAGTCAACGAATATTTCCACATAACCCGGCAGTTCGGCGCGGGCATGTTCTCTCATCTCTTCGTATGGCGTGATCGCCGATACGATTACCGTCACACCGTTGCGTGACAACAGCTTGCACAGAAAGACGATCCGCTTGATATTGGCGATCCGGTCCTCGCGGCTGAAGCCAAGCCCCTGCGAAATCGTTTGCCTCAGCTCATCGCCGTCGAGCAGCTCCACTCTTCTGCCGCTTGCCCGCAGCGGCTCAACCAAGGCACGAGCCGTCGTCGATTTGCCGGAGCCCGAGAGACCGGTGAACCAAAGTACCTCTCCATGTTTACTCATAACCTTCCTCCTTCGGATCGGTCTATATCGGTCGAGGCATCAAACAGCGCAGCGGAACGATTTGGAACGAGTGTTCCTCAAGAATGACGGAGCGTTCCGCTGCGCTCACTTGGGTCATTCAGAAATCGTCATCACCGCGCCGTTCGCATGATGAGATGCAATCGCCGCCTCGATAATCACTTGAACGGCCAGCGCATCCTCGCCGGAAGCGGCGATTTGATCCGGAGGCACGCCCTCCTTCACTTCCTGGATGAAGCTGTCGAGCCGCAAGCGGAACGTATCGTCGAAGCCCCGCATGCCGCCCATGATGGAATTGCGGAACACGCGCAAGTCCTCCTGGCGATGAGGATAGTACGTCAACGATTCGTAGACGTTATCGATCACGAACCGCCCCCGGTCGCCGGCGACCTCGCAGGCTTCGATCGGATGCGGGCCGAACATATCGTAGCTGCCCAACAGATGGCCGACCGCACCCGAGGCGAACTCCAGATTCATGGAGGCCGTCGACCACACGCTGCGGCCCGGCGCCTTCGTCAGGAACGCCTGAACCCGCCGAACATCACCGGCGTAGTAGCGCATCACATCCAGCGAATGAGGATGAAGCGCCCGCAAATGAAGCCATGGGCTCGTTTCGTTCGGATTCCCGATGGTAAGCTTCATGTTGATAAAAAGGGGATGACCGATATCCCCTTGATCCATCCATTGCTTCGCTTTCTTAGCGGCAGGTGTGAAACGATGGTTGAGATTGCAGGCGAGACGGACGCCTCGCTCTTTCGCGAACCGCACCATTTCGCGCGCCTCCTCCAAAGAGTTGGAGATCGGCTTCTCAACGAGCACGTCTTTGCCCGCGGCAATCGCCTTCATGACCGGCTCCATATGATGCGAACCGTTCTCAACACCGCCTGTGGCGACAGAGATGATATCCAGCTGCTCCGCTTCCAGCATCGTATCCAAATCATAGTATGCCTTCACGCCGAACTGGGCAGCGACGGAATCCGCAAGCGGCGCGTTCAAATCGCAGACGGCCACGAGCTCCGCGTCCTTATGCTCCTTATAGCACCGGCAGTGAATGCGTCCGATGTGATTGACGCCGACGACCGCTACCCTCAACATGCCGAATCCGCTTCCACTTCTTCGGACTGTTCTTCTGCCGCAGCGGCAATTTCAGACTCTTGCTCCTTCGTCTGCAGTGACTTAGCCGTACGCGGAGAGCCGATATGCATGGAATCGAAAGCTTGCTGTGATGTCTTGAACGGACCGCAGCCGAGTCCATGCCAGTTCAAATTCGTATACATCGGATTCTCGCGCCCGGTCTCCTGCTCACGCTTGGCGATATGCGCGTTTAAACGGTTCATTAGATGAGCGACAACCTCCGGCTCTTCATCCACCAGATTGTGCAGCTCCTCAGGATCGCGCACCAGATTGTACAGCTCCACCGGAGGCTTGAAATGCAGGTCCGGCTCCAGCGCCACGATCAGCTTCCACTCCGGTGTCCGCCAGCCGTGCTTGCGCATCCAGGTGCACTCCGTAATGTACATTTCGCTTTCCGGCACCCGCTCTTCTCCATTCGCCAGCGGAATCAAGCTGCGGCCGTCGAACTCTATATCGCAAGGTACGCCCAGCAGCTCTACGATCGTCGGCATCACATCTTTGATCTGCGAATTCGAGGCGACGCGTTTGCCTTCCGGCAGCTTGCCCGGGAACCGCAAAATCAGCGGAATCCGCAGATTCGTCTCATATAACCCGTGATGATCGTAGTAGCAGTCGTGTTCGTTCAACGTTTCGCCGTGATCCGAGGTAATGACGACAAGCGTCTCATCTTCGATGCCGAGCGCTTCAAGCGCCGTGAATATCGACTGGATGCCGGCATCCATATAGGCAATAGCCCCATCGTACTGTGCGTCAATATATTTGCTGTCCGTACAACCTTCCGGGAACCAGGAACTGAAATAATCCGCAAACGGCTTGAAGGCATACAACTCATCCAAGGAATGGTTGGCGGGATCGCACTCGTCGCCGTCATAGAACATCCTTTCGAAAGGCTTAGGCGGCAAGTACGGGGAATGCGGGTCCATATGACGCAGGAACAGGAAGAACGGCTTCCCTTCCTCTTTCAGACGCTTCAGCTCCGGGATGGCCACCCGGTTCAAATTGTCCGCTTTCGGACTGCGACCTGTATCGTCAGGTCCCCAACCTTCGAAATCGATATATTTCTGAAATCCGCGGGCGGAAGGATTGCCGGTGAACCCGATGCAGGTCGTATTGTAGCCGTTCTCCTCCAGCAGCTCGGACAGCATCTTCACATGCTCGCCGACAGGTCCGCCATGCCGCAGCGCCACGACATCCGTACCGAAGCAGTCCATTCCCGTCAGCATGGAGGCATATCCCGGAGTCGTCGGGATGCTCGGCGAGAAGTGCTGCTCGAACAGAACGCCTCCCTGACTGTATTTATCGATATGCGGCGTCGTCAGCCGGTCGTAGCCATAGCAGCTCATATGATCGCGGCGCAAGCTGTCTATGCCAAGTAGCAGTAAGTTGGGCAGTTTCGATGTCATGAGATCAACTCCTTCTGGGATTGGAATGGCTTATCTTGCACCGAATGATTTCAGTACCGCATTCAAGTAACCGTAGCTCTCGGCAGCTACGATACTAACCTGAGCGAGGGAATGATCCCTGGCGCCAATCACCTCGAGACAGACAGGACCGTCGTAGCCGCTATCCGCCAACACCTTGCAATAGCCGATCAAATCGATATCTCCCCGGCCGCAAGCTTGATTATCGATGGTGCCCGGGCCCGCCTGACGTCCTTTGCAATCGCGGATATGAATATGCTTCACGCGCGAAATGACGGCCGGCAGCGCATCCTCCGGATTCTCGCCGGCACGGTAGATATGGCTCGGATCCATATCGATGCCGAAGGCCGGATCGGCAATCGCTTCCATCGCTCTGAGCGAAGTCGGCGTATTATATATCGAACCGCCTACATGCGCTTTGACGCATAGCGTCACGCCATATTCGCCGGCCAGCTTCGACATCCGCGTCAGCTTCTCGATCGTGAACTGCACATCTTCCTCCACATCCGATTTGCCGCCAGGACCTACATTGACGACCGGAATGCCCAGCTCCCTCGCCGCTTCGAAAGCCAGCGGCAGCCGCGTCTCGTTCAGTTCCGCTACCTCCATGGACAGCAGCTTCAGGCCGGTTTCCTCGGCGATCCGCTTAATCTCAGGAGCCTGATCGCGCCAACGGTCCAGCTCCAGATGCTCGCACATCCCTTTGATCGCCGACAGCTCCACGCCATCATAGCCGCACAGCTTAATATGCTGAGCCGCCGTGGCGAAGTCGAAATCTTTAAACAAGACGGAATTAATCCCTAATTTGATCATGTCTATCAGCTCCCTGAATTAAAGTTCAACGATCGTCGAAGTTTCAAATGAGCGAATGGCGGCTTCGATAATGGTCTGTGCTTTCAGCGCTTCCTCACCCGAACCGTTAATCTGGTCATGAGTTACTTTGGTATCCAGCTGCTCGATCCAGTCGCTGATACGGCTTTTGAACGTTTCATTGAAATGGCGCATGCCGCCTAAATAGCTATAGCTCTCGGTAGCAATGCTGTAACGGGGATAGAACGTCAGATGCTCACAGGCATCGTCGAGCACGAACCGCCCTTTGGAGCCGACGACTTCACAGCGTTCCAAACCGTAGCTGGCCCCGGCGTCGTAGCTTCCGACCAGGTTGCCGATCGCGCCGTTCTCGAATTCCAGCATTACTTGGGCATTGGACCATATTTTCCGGTTCTCGCCTTTCATCATGAAGGCCGCCACTCGCTTCACATCGCCGCAGAAATAACGAATGACATCGAATGAATGCGGGTGAAGCGCTCTCAAATGGAACCAAGGCGATGTCTCAACCGGGTTGTTAATCCACATTTTCATATTAATCATGTGCAGCTGCCCTAAGCGTCCTTCTTCCACCCATTCTTTGGCGCGCAGCGCCGCCGGCGTGAAGCGATGATTGAGGTTAACGGCAAAAGGCAAGCCCTTCTCCTTCGCCAGCGCAACCATCCGTTCGCCCTCGTCGATCCGGTTGGATATCGGCTTCTCGCCGAGCACGGGAATGCCCGCTGCGAGCAGCTCCATCGTCGGCTGATAATGCTCGCCGCCGTTCTCCTCGCCTTTGGTCGCCATCGAGCATGCATCCAAGTGAATGCCGCTCGCTATCATGTCTTGAACGCTATAGAAGGCTCTGCACCCGTATTTAGCCGCAGCCGCATCCGCTTTCTCCTTAAGAATGTCGCACACGGCCACAAGCTCCGTTTTGGGATGTTCATGGTATACATTTGCATGTATCGATCCGATATTACCGACGCCAACGACGCCAACCTTTAATGTCATCTCTATTCCCTCCCATTCGTTTCCTACACTTCGTGTACGTTCTCCAATTCTTCCGCTTGAATTTCCCTGTACTGACCGGGTGAACAACCGACCTTACGCCGAAACAGCTGACTGAAGAAGGCAGGATCCTCATAGCCGACGCGATGGGCGACATGAATCACTTTATCGTCACCTTCGGCCAAATACTGCTTCGCTCGTTCGATCCGGATCTCATGAATGCGCTCCGTCACGGTCTGATTCGTCTCCTGCTTGAACACCCGGTTTAACTGGCGGCTGCTCACGTTAAACAGCTCGCACAAGTCGGGGATGGTCAGCCTTTTATCGAAATGACGCTCCAGAAATCCGGTGATCCGGCGAACGAGAATCGTATGATTGGTTGAGCGTGAGCTCCTTTTCTCCTTGCCGGCGGAGTCCGCATAACAGCGCGACAGCTGCACAAGGAGCTGAAGCATTTGCAGCTTAATGATCGTTAGGTATCCCGGGCGATGTTGGTCCCACTCCGAGATCATCATCTCCAGGATGGAGAGCACTAGGCCGGCTGATGCGCCAACCAAGTTCAATCGATGATGAAAGCGCTCTCGAGGGTTTAAGAAAGGATGCACGTAATAGTAATCCATGGATTGCGAAACGCCCAATTCCTTCAGCAGCGATTCGTGAATCAGCTCCGGCGTAAACAGACAATTGATGATCTCGATGCGTTCCCCAGGTTCGGTACGGTATGTATGCACTTCTCCGGGATTGATGATAAACACGTCCCCCGCTTGAATCCGGTAGCATTCTCCCTCAAACACATGCTCGGCTTGACCGGCTACGACATAGACAAGCTCGATAAAATCATGCGAATGAACCGTCGGCGTATTATGCTCATGATGAAAGCAGCGGTTAATCGTGAATGGGATTTGCGTATCCTTCATAAATTGACTTTGTCTCAGCAGGTTCACCATTAGTCCATTCCTTTCTCTGCCTCTGCCTTCATCATAAGGCTTGCAGCTTCAGCTTTCATTGCGGTTTCAGCCATTTTGCATGGGGATTGCGCCATCTCAAACCTGGATGACATTGATGAGCTTGCGCTGCAGCTGCGCGACATGATCGGCCGGCGTCAACTCATCCGTAATCAGATGATGGATTTGACTCCAAGCGCCGATCATCGTGAAAGCCTGCATATCGAACTTGCTGTAATCGGCGAGCACGTAGACCTGCTCCGCCATGCCGACCATTTTCCGCTTCACTCTGGCCTGCATTTCGTTCGACTCGGAGATGCCGCGTTCCATATGAACACCTTTGCAGGATACGAACGCTTTATTCACGTGATATTCCTCCAAAGCCTGCTCCGTGAGCGGTCCTACGAAGGAAAGCGAATTAGGCACAAGGATGCCCCCCGTGCTGATGACGCTCACATTCTTCTTCTCGCTGAGAACCAGAGCGACCTTCAAGGAGTTGGTGATGACGGTGAGTGGAATATCGGGCAGCTGTGCCGCCAGATGCCAAGTCGTGGAACTGGCGTCCAGCACGATGCGATCGTTCGGCTCCACATATTTGGCCGCCTCTCC
Source organism: Bacillus sp. 3255 (assembly GCF_031456485.1). Classification (NCBI taxonomy): domain Bacteria; kingdom Bacillati; phylum Bacillota; class Bacilli; order Caryophanales; family Bacillaceae; genus Bacillus; species Bacillus sp. 3255. The sequence goes on along the minus strand of NZ_JAVDUS010000012.1, from coordinate 123,781 downwards.
CGAGATGCGCTGCTTCTCTGTCACATGCACCGTCTCGCGCAGCTGGTACGACGTTTCGGACGTCTGCGGCGTCAGGCGGATCGCTCCGCCATAGCTGCGCAGCAATCTCCCCTCGCTCTCCAGCCGGTCCAAATCCCGGCGGATCGTCTCTTCGGTAACCCGGCATATTTGGCTGAGTTCAGTGACGCGCATGCTTCCCCGCTCGTTAACCAGCCGTAGAATGTGTTGAACCCTTTCCGCGACCAGCATCATCAAACACCCCCCTGAGCCTCAGTATTCCGATCGGGCGAATCGAAACGCAATTAGCGGGCTTGATCAAACGCGATCACCCGATCACGGATTTCACAGAAATTGTTTATATTCACATACTCCAAAATAAATGGAATTCCTTCAGTCTGCTCATGGTACAAATTCAGCAGCTTGCCCCAGTCAATGTCCCCGTCGCCGACACAGCGACCGTACGTATCGTTGACTTTGCGATCCTTGCCGTGGAAGTAGGCGATATGCGGCCCCAAATACCGGAACATCTCCTCTTCCGAGCTGTTGGCGATCAGGTTCGCCGGATCGAGAAGCACTTGCACATGCGGGGATCCCACCTGCGCAAGGAAATCGGCCGTACGCTTGGCGCTCGGCACCACGTCGAGGACACAAGGCTCAAGCGCCAGCTTGATGCCATAATGTCCGGCGCGCTCGCCAAGCCAGGCGACCTGCTGCTTCAGACGGTCGAAGTCCTGCTCATACGAGTCCGCTTGGATCCCCCGCTTCCCGGGTATGAAGCCGCATTCCGTCGCGACAACCGGCACGCCGCTATTCGCCGCAATTTGCATATGCCGCTCGAAGTAGTGCAGATTCTCCTCCATTTCCCGTTCATCCGTTTCCAGCAAATTGGTGAACACGCCGATCGAGGCGACCTCGATACCGTGCTTGCGGTACGTCTCTATGATGTCCCGGCTTCTTGCATCCGAGAGCTCGCTAATATCGCTTCTTCCATTGTACCGCCAATAATTCGAATCCGTCTGGGAGAAGCACAGCTCCGTCCACTTGAAGCCGCGCTCGGCCAGCAGCGCCGCTACCTCCTCGTTCGTTAATTGCGGGAAGCTGCGCGAAACAACACCTATATCCATACGCGAAACCTACCTTCCTCTTCTTTTTTAGCGTACGGCTCTGCGGCGTGCCGCATGCAAGGAATACCAACCCAGCAGGAGCGTCATAATCCCTTCCACTATGAGAAACAGCAGCATATACGACTCGAACGGAACGCTCAACAGCACATGGGAGAACAGATTGCAGACGAACAATAGCCCGAGCTGGATGGCCAGCAGCATAGCCGACGCTTGCAGCACTTGCTTCGCTTCCGCTTTCTTCTTCAGATAATGCTGACAGTAGAAAACATACGCGAGCCAGACGACCCCCATGAACAAAAACGAGAAATTATCGATGCCCTGCCAGGAGGAGCGCTTCACTCCGAAAAAAGTAAGCAGAACAAGCAGCAAGCCTCTCAGCTCAAACCAATTGATAACGCCAATCGCCGCTGTGATGACGGTAATTCCGACGGATTTGTAGCCCGCCGTAGCGTCCGGCTGCTTTATTTCAAGAAAAGGATCCATACGGGTCAGCGTCCCTCCATTCCCTTTCCACTCTTTGCAGAATGCGCAAGGTTGCTTTACGCGACTCCTCATTTTCGACGAGCGTCGATTTATTCACGAACGAGATCAGCTTGCCGATCCGGTTCAAATAACGCTTCTGCGCCATACGGCTGATCCGGTTCACCTGCTCCAAATCGCCAAGCTTCTGATAATGAATCATGCGCTCGTTATACTTCGCCGACCACGTTTCCGGAACGGTCCCCGTTGTCGTCAGGGTCTCCAGGTCGCGCAGCTTGCCGCCGACCATTTTCTCCAGCAGCACGCGCATATACCAGAGCGAGCCCAGCATAATGAGGCTTAAGGCTGCGAAGAAAACGAGCAGCAGAAATAAAATATACGTCATACCGAAGCTGCCCCCCTAAGCGCCAGCTCTCCGGCGAAATGGCAGGCTGCATAGTGGCCGTCCCCGACCTGCTTCATCTCCGGCGCCTTGCTTTTGCAAATATCTTGGGCATAGGCGCATCTCGGATGGAAATAGCAGCCGGAGGGCGGGTTCGCCGGATTGGCTACCTCTCCCTGCAAAATAATCCGGTTCGACTTTTTGCGCGGATCCGGTACGGGCTTCGCCGAAAGCAGCGCTTCGGTGTACGGATGCTTGGGACTGGCGAACAAATCCTGCGTCGCGGCCGTCTCGACCATTTTGCCAACATACATCACGCCGACACGGTTCGAAATATGCTGAATAACGCCCAAATCGTGAGAAATAAACAGATAGGACAAGTTCAGCTTCTCCTGCAGATCCTGCAGCAGGTTGATGATTTGAGCTTGAACGGAAACGTCGAGCGCCGATACGGCTTCATCGCAGACGATGAATTTCGGATTCGTTGCGAGCGCCCGGGCAATCCCGATCCGCTGCCGCTGGCCGCCGCTGAATGCATGCGGATACCGCTCGAGATGCCGGCTGTTCAAGCCGACCATCTCCATCAGCTCCGCTACGCGCTCTTTCAGCTCCGCGCCGTGGGCCATGCCATTGCACACGAGCGGCTCGGCAATAATGTTCAACACCGTCATCCGAGGGTTGAGCGAGGAGTACGGATCTTGGAAAATAAGCTGCATATCCCGCCGGATCGCTCTTAATTCCTGACTGCCGAGCTGCAGCACCTCCTGCATCTGGCCCTGACGGTCCCGGAAAAGCACCGAACCGGAAGTCGGCTCGATCGCCCGCAGGATGCAGCGTCCGAGTGTCGTTTTGCCGCAGCCGGACTCACCGACCAGACCGAAAGTTTCGCCGGGACGGATATAGAATTGGACATCGTCGACAGCTTTGACGTAGCCGGCCGTTTTTTGCAGAAAGCCTTTCTTAATCGGGAAATACTTCCGCATATAGCGAACGTCAAGTATGAGTTCGTCGGCCTGCACAGATTGCATGCTCATGAGACCACCTCGGCTTCCTTAAGCTCCGTTTCCACCAATAAACAACGTACTTTATGATCCTTCCTCACTTCGACGAGCGGGACGTCGGCGACGTTGCATACGCCGTCCACCGCCATTTTGCAGCGGGTATAGAAGCCGCAGCCCTGCGGCAAATTCATCGGGAACGGGACGGTACCTTCGATCGATTCCAGCCTCTTGCTTTCCCTGCCGACCGCAGGGATGGAATTCAGGAGCGCCTTCGTATACGGATGCTTCGGGTTATGAAATAAAGAGTCTACGTCTGTATACTCGACGACCTTGCCGAGGTACATCACCGCCACTTCGTCCGACATCTCCGCGATGACTCCCAGGTCATGCGTAATGAATATGACGGACGTATCGTGATTCGCCTTCAAATCATTGATAAGCTGCAGCACCTGTGCCTGAACGGTCACGTCCAGCGCCGTCGTCGGTTCGTCCGCGATAAGAATCGAGGGGTTGCAGGACAGCGCCATGGCAATCATCGCCCGCTGGCGCATGCCGCCTGAGAGCTGGTGCGGATATTCGTTCAGGCGCTGCTCGGGATTGGACATGCCCACCTTCCGCAGAATGTCCAAAGCTAACCGGTGCGCTTCTTGCTTATCTTCGGTCACATGCAGCAGTATCGCTTCCATGATCTGATTGCCGATCGTATGAATCGGAGAGAACGCCTTCATCGGCTCCTGGAAAATCATCGCGATCTCGTCGCCCCGGATATCCCGGATGTCCTTGCCTCTCGGATCCAGCTTCACCAAGTCGACCGTGCCTTGCCCCCCGCTCCGCTGCAGATTGATTTCCCCCGCTACTTCGCCGGGCTTAGGAACAATGCGCAGCATCGCCTGCGAGGTGACGCTTTTGCCGCAGCCGCTTTCCCCGACGATCCCGAGCGTCATGCCGCGCTTGATCTGCAGATCGACGCCGTCCACCGCCTTCAGCACGCCTTCGTCCAGATGGAAGTGAACTTTCACATCCTTCATTTCCAAAATAACGTTATCCCGCTTCTGCATGCACGCCGCCTCCTATTTGTATGGATCCGCCGCATCGCGCAGTCCGTCCCCAAGGAAATTGAACATTAACACGGTTACAATAATGAATGCCGCAGGCCATAGCAGCCATGGGTGATGAGCCAGCGTTTCCAGGTTTTGGGCATCCTGCAGCAGCACGCCCCAGGAGACGACTGGCGCCTGAAGGCCGATGCCGAGGAAGCTTAAGGCAGTCTCGCCGAGAATCGTACCGGGAATCGAAAGCGTCACATTCACAATGATGTAGCTGGCGAAGGATGGCAGCAGATGCTTGCGAATGATGCGGAAATCGCTCGCTCCGGCGAGCCTCGCCGCCATGGTGAAATCCTCCTCGCGCAGGGAGAGGATTTTCCCACGTACGACGCGAGCAAGTCCCGTCCAACCGATGATGGAGAAGATGAGAATCAAACCGAAGTACGTTTGCAGCGCCGACCAATCCCTCGGCAAGGCGGCTGTCAGCGCCATCCACAGCGGGATCGTTGGAATACAGATCAGAAGGTCAATGGTACGTTGGATAACCGTATCCGTCACGCCGCCCAAATAACCGGACAGGCCGCCAAGCACCAGACCCAGCAGTAACGTCACGACGATGCCGAGAAGTCCGAACGACAGCGAGATGCGAGCTCCGTATATAATTCTGGACAGCAGGTCGTGCCCCAGCTTATCCGTTCCCATCAGGATGAGCGCATCCTTCGGATTCTTCAATCCAAACAAGTGACGGTCCATCGGAATAAGTCCCCACAGCTTATACGGCTCGCCTTTACTGAAAAAGAAAATCTCAAATTTCTTCGCCGGATCCTCGGAGAACGTCCGCTTAAACGTATTCGGATCGACTTTCTCGCTCATGCCATAGACGAAGGGCCTGAACTGAAAGCCGGTGTTCGGATCGACGAAATGAATTTTTTGCGGAGCGGCATTTTTATAATCGGAATACCTCGTCTCCTGAAGAGCCGGCGCCAGAAACTCGCAGAAAACCGCCACCAAATAGAACAGAATCAGCACAATCGCTGAGAAAACAGCCATTTTGTGCTTGATGAATTTCCACCACATCAGCTGCCACTGAGAAGCTACCTCGTACTGGCTGTCGGCTCCGATATTGCTTCCCCGCTTCGCTTTCGTTCGGCGAAGCCGATTCGCAATCGTCGTTATGGCACTCATTCCCCAACACCCCCGAAGCGAATTCTAGGGTCGACGAACGCCAGCAGAATATCCGACAGCAGCGTCCCGATCACCGTCATCACGCTAAGAATTAACAGGAAGCTTCCCGTCAAGTACACATCCTGGAACATCAAAGCCTTGAGCAGCATCGGGCCCGTCGTTTGCAAGTTAAGCACGATGGAGACGATCGCTTCTCCTGAGATAAGCGCCGGCAGCGTCCAGCCGATCGTCGAGATCAATGGGTTGATCGCCAGGCGGACGGGATATTTGAACAACAGCTTGCCTTCCGGCACCCCTTTGGCTCTGGCGGTGATGACATACTGCTTCGACAGTTCATCCAGCAGCATACCGCGCGTTATTCTGACGAGTGATGCCGTTCCGGACATCCCGATCACAACAACCGGAATAATAAGCCTTGGCAGCATATTCAATACTTTGTCCATACTCCATGGGGCATCTACGTACTGTGCCGAGAATAACCCGGTAATGGATACGCCGGTCTGTGCGAAGATGAAATACACAATGATAAGCGCAATCAGGAATCCGGGCATTGCGAGCCCGATGAAGCCTATAAACGTAAACACATAGTCAAGTGCCGAATACTGGTGTGTGGCCGAATAAATGCCGATCGGAATCGCAATCAGCCATACGAAAACCAGGCAAATGAGCGATATGATAACTGTCAACGCCAATCTTGGACCGATGACCTCTGTCACCGGTTGATTCCACTGAAAGGAACGCCCCAAGTCGCCATGAAGCAAAATATTTTTCATCCAAATGATGTACTGAACGATCAATGACTTATCCAGCCCATAAAGCTGCTGCAAATTGATGACCGTACTTTCGGAAACCGCCGATCCTGATTGCTTCAGTGTAGCGATGTACTGCGTCAGGAAATCCCCTGGGGGGAGCTGAATAATAACGAAAACGATAATGCTGATGGCAATTAGCAGCGGAATGAGCTGCAGAAGCCGGTAGGAAATATAATTCAGCATGTGATTCCTCCTTCCAAAAATGGTCCCTGTCTCCGAACGAACCATGGAGCCCGGAGCGAGCAGCATGCCGCCCTCCGGACTCGCATTGATTCACGCCTGTTTACTTCCCGAAGAAGAACTGCTCGCCGCTGAAGTTCGCGCCGATTGCGAAGCTCGTGTCATTCGGAATGTTATGCAGCTTCGCGTTGACAATCAGAGGCTGCTTCACTTCCGATATCGGAATGAAGTAGTACACATTGTCTTTCATCACTTGCTTGATTTCGGCAACCTTCTTCTTGGCATCTTCCGGATTTGCAGCTGCGGCGTCGTTGATCATTTTGTACAGATCTTTCACGTTAGCCGGCGGCTCTTGACCGTTTTTCCCGCCGGAGGTGCGCCACAGATCCCATTGAGCTCCCCAGTATTGCGTACCCCAGTCGCCCATGTACCAGAGCGGCGTATGCGTCCAGATCATTGTAGCTTGAAGCTCGTTGTTCTGATTTCGCGTCGTCCAGAGCGTTTGGTCGATCGTTTTCATCGTGACGTTCAGGCCGAGCTGTTTCCACATCTCAACGATCAGCTGTGTCAGCGGTACGATATCCGGCGCTTGCGCACCGACCTCGAACGGAATCGTGAACACCTTGCCGTCCGGTCCGAGACGTTTGCCGTCGGCCCCTTTGGTAAGGCCCATCTCATCGAGCAGTTTGTTCGCTGCAGCGAGATCGAAAGTCGGATCCTCGATGGCGCCCGGCTTCGCGAAGCCGTAATAAACGGTATCGATGATCTCTTTGCGGTTCAGCGCCAGGCTGAGCGCCTTGCGGAAGCGGACATCCTGCACGACTTTTTGCCAGTTCGGATCATTGAACGTTTGATTGATGAAAATATCGGTCGGCGTTACGTGCATGTTGGCGAGCAGCGCTTTGTAGCCGTTTTTCTCGTTTTCACGGTAAAGCGGCATTTTGATCAGAGCTGCCGACTCCCGGGAGAAGTCCACTTCGCCGGAAATCGTTTTCAGACCAACCATCTCGATATCCTGCACGAGTGTGCTTTGGATGCTGTCGATGTAAGGCAGCTGGTTGCCTGCGGAATCCACTTTGAAGTAGTATGGGTTGCGCTCGTAAGTCGTTAACGTTTCGGTCGTCTTGGTCATCATCCATGGGTATAAGACAGGGAATCCGACGGCTTTCTTATTCGCCAGCTCCCAGTTCGTAATATCTTTGTCGTTGAAAAGGTTGAACCATTCGCCAGGCTGGAAGCCCGCTTCCTTGATCAGCGGTTCAAGCTTATCCAGCGGTGTGTATTTCTTGTGGAACTGCTTGAGGTAATGTGCGGGACGAATGAGCTCCGTATAACCGCGCCAGCCTTGGATGGCGAAGCGAATCAAGACACCTCCGTACGGGCGGTCAAAAATCAGCTTGAAGTTATATTCGTCGACCACTTCGAGTTTCATCGGAGCCGCATCGGCTTCCCCGCCGCCACGCAGCCAGACCGGGAAGATCGGTGTCAATTCCGGATCGTTCAAAATATCCTCTACCGTGAAGCGCACATCTTCCGTCGTCACCGGCTTGCCGTCCGACCATTTCATCCCTTTGCGCATCGTGAACGTGAACGTTTTCTGGTCGTCGCTCACTTTGTAGTCTTTCAGTACGTTGCCCGTAATTTGGTCCCCGAGAATACCCGGCGTATTGAGCAGCGGTTCGTTGTTCATGACGAACACGTCGGCATCCCAGTTAGGCGCGGATGTAACCGTTCTCAAAACACCGCCGTACGTACCGATTTCGTACTTCATTTGACTTTCCGGAATTTCGTTGGTGAGTTTGAAATCGCCAGGCAAACGGTCTTTGACAGGAGGCAGACCCTTGGAGGCCAAGACCGGTGAATCTTTAAACTCCGTCGGCAAAGCTTGCGTTCCGCCTCCGCCGGCAGGCGCTTTGGTTGGTTCAGGCGCTTTCGTTGCTTCAGCAGTAGCCGCAGGCGCTGGTGTTGTTGATGCAGGACTGCTGTCTGTACAACCCCCAAGAACAAGCGTCAACATGAGTGCAGAAACCAGGAGTAAAATAATCGACTTCCTCCTTGACTTCATTTGCAACCCTCCGATTTCCTCAAAAGTTTTGAGTTTGTGGACTCATCCTCATTGTTATGGCGAAACAGCCAAATAATCAACCCAATTTTCTGAATATTCGCGATGTTCACCAATCTCACTACTCATTGCTAACATTCGACAAGATCAGCCCAAAAGCACCTCTAGCGCATAAAATGTAATCGCTATCAGGCCCTGTTCGGCACCGTTTGCGCGTTGAAATCCACGGGTTGGTACACTACTCGCTTAGGCACAATTGCGCTTAATTCTGTGCATGCCTGCGCAGATCAGACAAAGACAAAGAAAGTACCACAAAGTCAAAAACTCCCGGCTAATCCGCTCGCTCAAGTTACTGTTTTGCTTTGGACAACTGCAACTATGTCGCCTTCTTGCACTTCCCCAGCACTGCTCTTAATGGCGCTATTGCCTCCGTTCGGTTCGCTGCTATGTCGCCCCTTCTTATGGACACTATCCCTTCTGCTCAGTTCTCCTCTGTGTCGCCGCCTCTTCTGGACACTATCCCCACTGCGCAGTTCGCCTCTGTGTCGCCGCCTCTTCTGGACACTATCCCTTCCGCTCAGTTCACCTCTGTGTCGCCGCTTCTTCTGGACACTATCCCCTCCGCTCAGTTCACCTCTGTGTCGCTGCTTCTTCTGGCCATTATCCCTTCCGCTCAGTTCGCCTCTGTGTCGCCGCTTTCTTCTGGCCATTATCCCTTCCGCTCAGTTCACCTCTGTGTCGCCGCTTTCTTCTGGCCATTATCCCTTTCGCTCAGTTCGCCTCTGTGTCGCTTCTTCTTCTGGACACTATCCCTTCTGCTCAGTTCTCCTAATTGAGGGGGATTGTTAATTTAGAAGACATTATTCAATCAGCATAGCTTCCTGACTCAATGGGATAGTGGCTCCATCGCCTTGTCAACCGGTTGCTTCTGTTGCCTTACGCCACCTATAGCTACTTTTTTCCAGTTACTTACTTTCTGTGTGACCCGACTTCTTGCTCCCTCTTCGATCTAGGCTCATCACTCTGACGTCTCCCTCTCGCTTTCCTCCTCCTCCTCCTCCTCCTCCTTACTCTTCCTTCCCTCTCCCTTACTCTTCCTTATTCCTCCTTATTTCTCCTTACTCGCTACTCCCATCTTGTTTCTCTCTTCTTGTTCCTCCTTCTTACTCTTTCTTCTTACTCTGCCTTCGTACTCTTCCTTCGTACTCTTCCTTACATGTTTCTTACTCCTCTCCTAACGTCGCATCATCTATGTCATATCTCTGCACTTTCCCCGCTCTTCTCATCGACTGCTTGATATATCTGCTTACCCCCTCTCAACTCCACACCTATGTCGTATTCCTGCACTTCCCCCACTTATCTCCTCATCTATGCCATATATCTACACTTCCCCATATACCGCTCCTTCTCGCCCAATCTCCCATATCTCAGCTTAACTCCGCATCTGCCCGGGCCGGGCTGACCATGTCCATGACTTTCCAGATTTTACACATCCACATCCCCAAAACAGCACAAAAAGCCCGCTCCAAATCGGAGCAGGCTTATCCCCAGCGGTAATCTGCCGCTTCAAGTTCTTCGGTTCACATCTGTTTCCTGAGCTGCTGCGGCGTCATGCCGATGGACTGTTTGAACAGCCTGAAAAACTGCGTTTTATCCTCATACCCGACGCTGCGCCCGATGGATTCGATCGAATCCTTGGTCTCCAGCAGCATCCGCTTCGCTTCCCGGAGTCTGACGTCATGGACGTACTCCGTGAACGTAAATCCCAGACATTCCTTGAACATTTTGCTCAAATAATACGGCGAATAAAAGCTTTCCCGCGCTAAGTCGTTAAGCGTGATATGGCCCGCGTAATGCTCCTCGATGTAGGACAACAACTGCGGAAGCATATGATACGCCGTGCGCAGCTCCGAGTTATGCAGATTGTCCTGCATGCTGCGGAACATCCGCGTCAGCAGCAAAGTCGCATAGCCGTGAAGCATCGCCAGGTAGCCGCTTTTTTTGCCGCAGTATTCCATGTACATTGTCTCGAGCAGCTGCTCCACTTCAAGCATACACTTGCCCCGAAAGGTGACATGCGGCGACGGATTAGCCAACGAATCCTTGAATTCTTGAAACAGCTTCAACGGGAGAAAATGGGAAGCGGTTTCAGTCGAATGCAAGTGATGGCTTAGAAATTCCGGGTCGAACAAAATGTTCATGTACTGCATATTTTTCTGAATTTCGAACGAGTGCCGGTCGCCGACATTCATGAACAAAAAGTCCCCGCGCTGCACGGCGAAAGACTTCCCGTTCACTTGATGATACCCGGCTCCTTGCCAAATGTAGACCAACTCGATGAAATTATGCGTATGCTCAGGCTCATTGGACTGTTGATGAAGCTTATAAAGCGCGATTTTCTCAGCTTGCTGGATGAAGTCAACGGATTGGTACATTTTCATCTGAACAACACTCCATTCATAATGGTCATGTTAGCATCTGTTTGCAAGCGTACCAGCCTCTTTAGAATATCACACCGTATGTAAAATCGTTAGATGAAGATATGCATAGTCACATTGTCCTAATGCTGTAAACCCGGCTCCGAACGTGTCGAAGTTTGGGCCGCTATTTCCGGTACAGGAACGTCTCTCCAGGCTGGAAAATATGGAATTTCTGCCCGAGGTGCTTCTGGTACAAGCGATCGACGAACGCCGCAATGCCTTCGCTATTGTTCGGATACATGTCGAAGTGAACGGGCACAACGGTGTCAAACTTCAAATGAGCCGCCAAATCCGCCGCCTCCAAGGCGTTCATATTGCCGACGACGCCAATCCGGTTGCGGAACAAATCCCGCCCGTTAATCGGCAGGAAGCCCACGTCCACCCGGAAGCCGGACAACGCTTGCACCAAGCCTTCTGTCAGGAGGGTATCCCCCGCATGATAAATACACAGCTCATCCCAGGTCAGCATGTAGCCCAGAAACTGATCCCAGCCGTCTTCATCCTGTAAGCGCTCTTCGTGCCATGAAGGAATGGGTTGGATGTCCAGCCCTTCGGCAAACGGCCAACTCTCCTGCACACCGAGCGCCTTCAACCGGTCAGCCGCGATGCCAATCGCCTCAAGCTGAGAGATGCAGCATTTCGGGGCGCCGAAACGGCAGGCCGGCGATGCCTCCGCGATCGCAAGCAGCGTGCCTGGATCCATATGGTCCAAATGCTCATGCGTGATCAGGACCAAATCCACGTCCGTCAACGTCTCAGGTTGGACCGGAGGCGCGTATCTTCGCACCCAGAACCGATCCGGAGGGCCGGTAAGCGCATCGACAGAATGCGTCAAATACGGATCGACTGCGATCGTGATGTCGTTTTTCCGCAAAATAACGCCAACTTGTCCGATATATTGGATCGATAATAGTTCATTGGAATTTAATTGCATATGGGTGCTCCTTCATTGTTAAAATTCGTTGTGCAAGCCGAACGTATACGTTCTCGTGCCTTTCACGCCGGGCTGCACCGCGAAGATGCCGCCTGCATGAGGCTGCTCCCCCGCCAGATGGTCTTGAACGTCCTTGCGTGCTGTCGTGATATACAGCGTATCCAGAGCCTCTCCCCCGAATATACAGGAAGACGCCTTCGCCGCCGGTACCCGAATGCTGTCCAGCTTCTCCCCGGTACGCGGGTTCCACCTCGATACCTGCCAGCCGTCCCAATGCGCGATCCACAGCATCCCTTCCGCATCGATCGTCATCCCGTCCGGAAACCCTTCCTCACCGGCATCAGCAAAGTCAATCAACGTTCTCGGGCCGGAGATTTCACCGCGCTCCAGATCGAATTGGAAAGCGAGCACCAGCTTTTTCATGGAATCCACGTAGTACATTTCTTTCCCGTCAAGGCTCCAGGCGATTCCGTTGGATACGCCGACGCCTTCGTGAACCTTGCGGAAGCTGCGGTCCACGTCCAGCACATAGAGGGAACCCTTGGCTTCTTTCTCGACGATTTCCATCGTTCCGGCCCAGAACCGCCCTCGCGCATCACATTTCCCGTCGTTGAACCGGTTCTCCGGCAAATGCGATTCCGGGTCGACGATCGGCGTGAGCCGGCGTTGTTCCATGCTGTAGGACTGAAAGCCGGATTGCGTGGCTAGAATCACCTCACCCTGTCCGGCGCAAACAACCGCACCGACGTATTCACCGACGGGAAATTCTTCGTTGCTGCCTGTTGCCGGATCGAATTTGCAAAACCTTTTACCTATAATATCCACCCAGTAAAGCGCTTTCTCCAATTCATTCCAGCAAGGCCCTTCGCCTAATTCAGCTCTGGCATCGAGAACCAGCCGCACATGAGGTGAACTCATTCGCATCAACTCCTTACGAATATTGTAAACCGTCCTCTGGAGAAATGGAAGAAGAAGGAACGCCTGCCCATGAAAAAAAGAAAGGGCTTCCCCCGCCCTGCAAGTGCAGGAAGGAAAGCCCTTTACTTATTTTATGATTTCAGAAATGAAATAGCTTCCTTTAAGTGCTCCGCGAATTTGGCATCAATTTTCTTACCGGATTGAGCGCTGACGAAGTGCTCAAGGGCATTCATCGCCTCTTGGACGTGTCCGTCCTGAGATTGCTTCTGCAGAGCTTCAATTTTTGCGAGCAAGCTGCGATAGATGCCTTCGTTCTCGATCCATCCTCGACTGTAGGCGTACTGCACCGCTTCATCCAAATGAGCGTCATCCATGCGTACTTGCAGCGCAAATGTCTGAATGCTCTCGTTCCCGGCAGCATCCGCCGCCTTCACCTGAACCACATGGTCACCGATGCGGAGCGCAAGCGGTTCGTACGTATAAGGTTGGCTGACAGGGACTCCATCCAGCTCCACCTGAACGCTGGCGATGCCGCTGACTCCGTCCTTGACGTCGAAGTTCAGCGATCCGCCATCCGTCCAATAGACATCCATCGTAACGGTCGGAACGACCGCCGGCGCCGAGGCGTCGATCTTGATCTCCGCTGTCTTGATTTCCTCTTGATTGCCAGCTTGATCTACGCTGTAGTAGCGCAGCACATGAACGCCATCTCCGGCAATCGTGACGGAACTGCCTTCGGTGAACGGCGCATCGTTCAAGCTGTAAAGCGTTTGCTGTACGCCGGATCCGGAGTCGCTGGCCGTCAGCGTAACGGTTTGCGCCGTGCGCTGCCAACCGGATGGAGCGTCTGCGGTCGTCACCGGCGCTGCGCCGTCCTTCGCGAAGGTGATGACATGCGTCTTGCCGTAAGAGCCTGACACTTGAACGTTAAGCTTTAACGCCGGCGATGTTTGATTGATCGTGATGGAATCGTCTGCGCGCAAGAGCGTCAAACCCCGCTTGTTGAGCTCGAGGGAAATCGCGCTTTGGACTTGCGTCGGATCGGACACCGCGATCGTCAGCTCCGTTGCGGATTCCTTCACCATGACGGAGGCCGGGCTGTGGGCGGTCAGTTCTCCGACGGAACCGGCATTCCAGAAATTGGCCGCCGTTATGCCAAGCTGCTTCTCTAGAACGGCGTGCACATCCGCCGTATTGCTCAAAATTTCTACGTTCGGCGAAGCGCTGTACGCTGCAGTGGCGGCAGCATCTTTATGCGGCAGCATCACATACGCATATGAAGCATTGGAAGGAGCTTGACCGTGTTCAAAGGCAAGGCTCAAATAATTGCGCGTTACCGGCGTATCCGATTGGCCGCTGTTAATTTGTTTCCAGCTGCCCGTTCTTGCTTCGCGCAAACCGGACAAGCTCGGCGAATCCGGGAAATAATAGCCGATATCAGCGCCCGGCAGGTTGCCTTCCAAGTGCGCCCAGTTGACATGATTCAGCGTGTCCGACCAGCCCGGCGCGTTTGGCAGTTTGGTGCCGTTAACCGTCAGCGCATTATCACCGGCATCGTTCAGCTTCCGGTTATCGATGACCGTCTCCACAGGCGCAGCGCCCCCCGCTTCTTTCGAGATGCCCGCACCCAGCGCGACGATTTCATCGTCGAACATGAACCACGATTTTTTGCCCTGGAGACTGCTTCCCGTCACTTTACTCAGGGAGAAGTCCATGCCCGCCGCACCGTAAAGCCCGTCCAGCGAGGAGCCGCCGACCCAATTTTTCGTATTCATGTACGAAGTCCACTCACCCGGCGTCACGCCCTTGCCGGACCCGTCCGTCGTTGTCCCCGGGAGCCGGAACGAATCCACGGTCGGCCAGAAATCGCTCCGGTACTGATTAAGATCCTGATCGTAGAGGAACGTCATCCCGATGCCGGTGTACCAGCCTTTGAGGTTCTCGTTGTTGCCCTTCTCAAAGGCGGAAATCCGGTTGGAGAACATGCTGAGTCCGAAGCCGTAGCCATCGCGCAGGTGAACGACCCGGTCCATGCCTGCAAACACTTGATTCCGCTGCAGCTCCCCACGGCGTTCAACCGAGGCGTCGCTCATCAGCTGTTTCACCAGCGTCAATTCATAGATTGGCAGTCCTTCCACATAGTTGGCATACGTGGTATCGGTCAAGATCCACTCTTTCGCCATTCGCTTGATAGCCAAGGCGACATCCGCAGGGGCTCCTTCGGCCAGACGCAGCAGCGTCGTAATCGTGCTTCTGGCGCTGCCCGACGCTTGCCGGGAAATGCCCCGTCCGTTCACCATATCCATATACAGCCCTTTGTAGATGACCGGCTCGAACGTATCGGATACCCAATTGTACACATTCAGCACATTGGGATCGGTTACCGGCCACGGAGAGCCGCCCAGCACGTAGGTCATGTCAGCCGCACGGCTTAACCACACCGCACCATAGCCCGCCGTATATGCGATATTCGCGTGCTGCACCAGGGAGCCGTCGGTGTACACGCCATCGCCCTGCGTCGTATACACGAATTCCGGACCAATCGGATCGCGTCCCTGCATAATCTTGGCGCTGTTATTGCCTATAATTCCCCGCATCGTCACGACCAAAGCCTTATCCAGCAGATTGGCGCCTGTCTCCACGACATTGTTGAGCGTGCGCTTCTTCGGATCCGGCACGAAACGGTCGATCGCTTTCATATGCTTCGCAATCTGCGTAGGCGTCAAATCCTCGTACATCAGCACCAGGATATCATTCATAATTTGCGGTGCGCCGATCTCCCAATCCCACCAGTTGCCGTACTCGGTTTTCGTTTCGTTGTAACGGTTCGCGTTCATCCAATCGAGCGTACTCAGGATGTCGCTCTTCAGCGCTTCGTTATGATATAGGCTTGAGCCTTGCAGCGTATAAGCAAGCGCCATCGTCCTCAGCCTGCCGTACGCCGTCGACACTTGCGCCGAGTCCGTCGTGCTGGTTAGGTCGCTCCACACGTACGTCCGGTTTGCCTCTTTATTCAGCGTATCCCAGAAGCCTGTCGCCTCGCTGTTCGTCACACTGCCCGCCATCTTCGCCAAATTGGCTGCGATATCCGGATCGGCGGGATCATATTCGGTGCCGCCCGTCAATTTGGTCAACCATTTGGCCCGCATCTGCGCATAAGCAGCGAACAGTTCCGGAGACTCCACGCTGACGATGCTGCTGGCCTGGATTGTGCCGTCCGGCGTCGCAACCGTGATCGTCGCGGAGCCGAGCCCGACACCCGTTACGCTGCCGCTAGCGTCCACGGTGGCCACGCTCGGGTTCGACGAGCTCCAGACAACCGTCTTGTCCGGCGCGCTCGCCGGGACGACAGCCGGGCTGAGCGTCACGGAGGACCCCTGCGCCATGGAGAATGCCGTTTGATCCAGTGTAATTCCTGTTATCCCGTTATATTCCTCCAAACTCATATCATCAAACCATACTTTTCCTTTGCCAGTTTCGAGGAAGGGCTCGACTACCAGCTTCGTTACATTGCTCGGAATCGTCATGAACACCTGCTGCATGGTCCAGTCTTTGGTCCCAAGCAGCTTGGCGGATGCCGGACCGTCACCTACTTTGCTCGTGTTGTAATACTGCGTTCGGAAATACGCACCGGTTCCCGTAACGTTCTCGGTTTTCACCCACACCTTCAGTCTGTAAGACTTGCCTGGCGTAACCGTGAGGACGCTCTGGTTGACAGAGACCCTGCTTGTTGCGAAAGCGTCAAACAAAATCGATTTGCTCCCTTCATGATAAATGGTTGAGTCCAAGGACACCCGCACCGTTTGATTCGGCGCTTTCCCGCTCCCCGTCGGAATCCATAAGCCCCACCCGACCGGTGCGGGAGTCGTGACACCGTTCCAGTTCGCGTCCAGCGTCGTTGTCGTTTGTTCAAAACTTCCATTGTTCAGGAGATTCACGGCAGCTGCCTGCGCTTTCGGATAAGCGCTTTCATAAAAAGGTACGAAGGAAACCAACAGACTCGAAACGATGCTGAGAGATAACAGCTTGCTCATTCTTGGCATACGTACACTCACCTCGTCGATATATTTTCAAGAGTTGACAACCGTTTACGGTGATTAGCCGCTAAGAGGGGCCGTCAGTTGGATGGCCCGCAATGATACAAGAGCAAGTCCCGCAGTACCGGCTCTCCGTCGCTTTCCGTAATTTGAACTTGGACGCCGCTGACATAGACGGCCGGGATGGGAATGATGGCTTTATGCCCGATATGCCGTCCTTCATACACGGTCACAGGCTTGCCGGTCTTTTTCGTCATGATCGTAATCGTGAACCTTCTCACTTTCTCGCCATCCGCCAAATCTTCTTGAAGAACCACATGATCGAGCAAATGAGGCTCTTCTGGCACATAGATCCACGTATTGTCCATTCGGCTGCACTGCGCCAGCGTACCGACAGGACGATCGAATCGCCGGCGGATCTCCGCCCCGAATTCCAATACCCGCTGCGTGTCCTTAACCGGCAGTCTTCCGTTCCGATCCGGTCCGATATTGAGCAGCAGATTCGCACCGCGTCCTACGGAATGGTAGTACAACCCCATCAGCTCTTCAACGCTTTTCACCAAATGCTCGTCGGCATCGCTGTAGAACCAGTTGGCCCGCAGCTGCACATCACACTCGGCCGGCAGCCACAGCTGTTCGTTCAAGCTTTCTTTGTGCTCACTCAGAATCGAGAATTCCGTGGAATCGACGACGTTCCAGCACGGAATCGGCGCAATGCCGTCCTCATTGCCGACCCACCGGAAATCCGGGTCTCCCATATTGAAAATCAATACATTCGGCTGCATACGGCGAATTTCACCGATGATGCGCGGCCAGTCGTATTCATGACCTTCGGAGCCGCAGCCGTCGAACCAGAGAATATCGATTTCGCCATAGTCCGTTAACAGCTCTGTAATCTGGTTCACGAAATAGTCGTCATACGCCTTCGCATCCTGCGTATAGAAATTCGCCGAACCGTCGAAAGGCGAATAATATAAGCCGGGCTTCACATCGTACTTGCGGCAGGCATCCACGAATTGCCGCACGACATCGCCCTGCCCGTCCTCCCACGGCGTCCCCGCCACCGAAAATTCGGAATACTTCGTCGGCCAATTCGAGAAGCCGTCATGATGCTTGGCGGTCAGCACCGCATAGTTCATCCCCGCCTCCTTGGCGGTCCGAATCCACTGCTCGCAATCCAGACCGTTCGGCTGGAAAGCGGAGAGCGACATCGGCCTTTCGTCGAAATCGACATACCCTTCATAGAAGGTTCGCAGTCCGAAATGCACAAATAGCCCGAATTCCCAATCTTGATACGCAAGCTGTTTGGTCGTGGGAACGGGCTTAGAAGAAGTCTGCATGTCATCCTTCCTTTCTATTCAACTTGCTTTCTTAGCATAATAGAGAGCGTTCATCGCAGGCAATCATCATTTCTTGCATGGCGACAACGTATCCAGAGATAGCCCATTCATAAAAAAAGCCGACGAAGCAAGAAAAAGCTATGGCGTACATAGCCCGATTCACCAAGGTTGTGCGGGCTATGTACACGGGCCGGTCTTATTTCTTCATTTTTTGCTGATACGCTTCGTTGGTCTCTTTGACATGCTGTTGGAAGCTAGGGTCGTCCATGAACGATTTGACGAATTTATCCCAATCGTCCAATGAATTTTTGCCGATGATGACGTTCACAAGCATGTCGTTCAGCTTCTTATCCCAATCCGCGCCTTTCTCTTGGAACGGCGCCGTCTTCGACAGTCCATAGGTCGGATCCGGAATCGAGGAGATGGCATCGACGACCTTTTTATTCGCCTCATAGATGTCGCTTGGAATGCCGGACATTTTCGCCCGCAAATATTTATCGAAGTACCCCGTTACCCATTGACCGGTCGTATCGCCTGAATATCCTTTTTTCTTGCCTTCTTCGGTTTGCTCGACGAAGCCGTCGGACTTCACTTTGTAGTCAACGTCTTGAGTGCCGTAGACGGCCAGATTATACCCCTCAACCGATGCCGTATAGTCATAAAGCTCAAGTATTTTTTTCAGCTTGGCTTCGTCCACCGATTTTTTATTGATCAGGAACTGTCCGTAGAAGCCGCTCGCCTGCTCATAATAGGCTTTGCCGTCCGGCGCCTTCGGAAGCTCTACGGCAATCAGGTTCGCCTTCGGATTCGCCTTCTGCAGCTCCACGTTATATTTATACGCATCGACGACGTTCGCGATGGCCAGACCCGCTTTCCCGGCGACGAGCATATCCTTGAACTGCGCCGTTTTCAGTACGGGGAAGTCGGGCATAATGCCGCCGGTCTTGAATGCTTTATTCCAGTACACAAGCGCATCCTTGGCTTGCGGTGTCCACCAATACGGGATCAGCGAGCCGTTCTCTTCCTTCCACTTGGTGCCCGCACCGAACATGGACAGCAAGTAGCTTGCCGGGCCCGGCGAGCCTGCCAGTACGGCGCCGTACGTATCCGCTTTGCCGTTGCCGTCGGGATCTTTCTTCGCGAAGGCTTCGAGCACGGCGGCCAGCTCATCCATCGTCTTTGGCGGCTGCATGCCCAGGGTATCGAGCCAATCTTTCCGAATCAGCACAGCCTCATGGCCGTCAAGCGGTCTGACACGCGGAACCGAATACAGCTTGCCTTTGACGGATGCGTTTTTGTACACGTTTTCAGGATACTTGGCCAAGTTCGGGTAATTTTTGATATAAGGCGTCAGATCCCAGAATGCCCCCTGATCGATCGCGTTCAGGAACGCCGGCGTATAGTTGAAATCTTCGACGAATAGCGCATCGGGCAAATCGCGGGAGGCAAGAAGGGCGTTCAATTTCTCCGTAATTTGCGCCGAAGGGATCCAGTTAATTTTCAGATTGATATTGAATTTCTCATTCAGTTTCTTAACTGCTTCCAGCTCGCCCGTCGGAGCGGCGGAGAAGGCCAGCGTCGTTATCGAAATATCCGTCGGAGCGGCAGGCTTGCCGCCGCCCGAGTTCGCGGCTTGCGGCGTCCCCGTTGACGCATTGCCGCAAGCGGCCAAAGCTGTTGACAGCGCTGCGGCCGTCATGATGACTGTCCATTTTTTAACCATTGTTTGCATAGAATGACCTCCCGTTAATCATCTAATCCTATCATGACTGTCTGTGCAGGAAAACTCTGTGTTCAGCAGAACGTGGAAACGCGCATCCCCCCTTTCAATCGTTCGTTAGACGTTAACGGCAGCGGTCCGCTTATGAATCTAGCCTTTGACGGAGCCGACCATCATGCCTTTGACGAAATATTTTTGAAGGAATGGATACACGATGACAATCGGCAGCGACGATACGACGACAGCGGCCATTTTGATCACTTGCGGCGGCACGGTGCGTTCGCTTTCGATCATGGCGGCCACAGACGGATCGCCCATCTGCGAAGCGGAGATCAGCATCATTTGGAGCAGCACCTGCAGCGGCCGGAGCGCATCGCGGTTAATGTAGAGCACTCCGCTGAAATACGTGTTCCAATACCCGACAGCATAAAATAAACCGAATGCCGCAAGCGCGGAAACCGAGATCGGCAGCATGATGCGGACGAATACGCCGAAGTCGGAGCAACCGTCGATTTTGGCGGCTTCCTCCAATTCGTCCGGAATGTCTTGATAGAAATTTTTCATCAGAAAGACATACCATGCACTCGTTAACGCGGGCAGAATGAGCGCCCACACCGAATCCATCAACCCAAGACGGTCTACGAGCAAATAATTCGGGATCATCCCCGGATTAAAGAGCATGGTCATCAGGATGGCGACGAGGAAAAACTTCTTCCCCTTCAACCGTTTTCTGGACAGCACATAAGCTAGCGCGCTAGTCACGATCAGGCTTAATACGGTCCCGGCCACTGCCAAAAACCCGCTGATCCCCATCGCCTTCATAAAGGCATTGGTCGAGAAAATGAATTCATAAGCAGATAAGCTCCACGTTTCAGGAATCAAAACAAGAGGTTTCGCCAAGTATTCGGACGGGTCCGTAAACGAGATGATGACGACGTACAGGAACGGCAGCAGGGTGGCAAGTCCGATCAATGCTAACAAGGCATAGTTAAGCACATTAAACACGGAAGATCCTAAGCTTTTATGCATATTAGTACAGCCCCTCCTCTCCGAATTTTTTGGCCACTTTGTTGGCGGATACGACAAGAATAAGCCCTACGACCGATTTGAATAGCCCGGCCACCGTCGCATAACCGAATCTTCCCTGCTGAATGCCCACACGGTACGCATAAGTGTCGAACACATCCGCCAAATGCGCAACAGGTCCGCTGCTCATCAAGTAAATTTGCTCGAAGCCTACGTCCATTACCTGGCCGAGGCGAAGAATGAGCAGCACGATAATGGTACCCCGTATGCCGGGAAGCGTGACATTGCGCATTTGCTGCCACCGGTTGGCCCCGTCGATTTGTGCAGCTTCATACAGCTCTGAATGGATGCCGGCCAGTGCTGCGAGGAAGATGATCGTTCCCCAACCCGCTTCCTTCCATATACTCTGAGCCGTAAGCATGCCCCAGAACAAATTCGGCTCCGTCAGAAATTCGATCTTCTCGCCGCCGAACTGAACGATCAGTTGGTTAATCACTCCGCTCGCTTGACCGAAGATCAGAAAGCAGATCCCGACGATAATGACCCACGAAAGAAAATGCGGCAGGTACACGACCGTTTGCACGATTTTTTTGAACAGCAGGCTCCGCACCTCATTAAGCAGAAGAGCTACGATAATCGGAACCGGGAAGAAGAATACGATATTGAGCAGCGAGATCGCCATCGTATTGCGAAACAGCAGCATAAAATCAGGATTCGTAAAAAACTCGTGGAAATATTTGAATCCCACCCACTCGCTGTCCCAAAACCCTAAATAAGGCGAATAATTTTGGAAGGCAAGCAGCAATCCCCACAGCGGAAAATACTTAAAGATGAGGAAAAACAGCAATCCCGGCGCCGCCATCATATACAAATATTTATCGCGCCGGAGCGCGGTCTTCCATTCTCCCGCCCAAGTTATTGCAGCGCGTTCTTCTTGGTTGCCATGAGCTTGATCCCCTGAACGGATCCGCTCCATTCGGCTATGCAGCATAACTCTTCACCCCTCTTCATGTCATTGGCATCTGGCTGCCTTGCTCCTGAAGTGATCGTACATGACGGGGATTCCGTGAACAATGACCAATTCTTGCGTCCGAGCCCGTCCCATGCCAAAAAAAGAGGAACCCCGATGAAACGGGGCTCCTCCCTGCTTAATACACTTTTCTTGCCTAAGTAATTAGGCTGCGGAACAAAAAATGGGCACGCTAATCAGCGGTATCGGTGCCGCGGAATTGTCCTGGCGTGACGCCTGTCATCTTTTTAAACACCCGGATGAAATTCTTGGTCTGATATCCGACCTTCCCGGCAATATCGGCAACGGAAAGCTCGGACGTTCGAAGCAGCTCAATGGATCGTTCAATACGCAGCTTCGTTAAATATTCGATGAAGGACACGTCCATCGTCTTTTTGAACAGCTTGCTGAGGTAGTGCGGGCTTAGCCCGCAAATTTGCGCGCACTGGTCGAGGGACAGATCGAAATGATAATTATCTTCCATATACTGGACGACTTTATGAATAATCTGTTCATGCTCATGATTGTGCTTGCCATGCACGTAAGCGGTAACCGGAGCAACCAACTGCTCCTTGAACCACTGGTTGAGCTCGCGGATCGTGCTGAATTTACGAATTTGCGCATACGGAGCTTCTTCCCCTTCTCCAAACAGGCTTGCTGAATCCAATCCAAGCACATAGGCGGTTCGTATGGCGGCCGTGAGCAGCCGGTAATAGGAAATTTGAATGAGTTCAGGCTTGTGCGTGCCTCCCTGCATGGATTTGGCGAACTCGTCCAGCATCCGCTCCGCCTCGTCCTGCCGGCCGAGCTGCAGGGAATTCTCGAAATGCGATTCGATTTCGATCGGATAGCGGTAATGGTGCTCCGATTCGCTGCCGCCGGCATGCACAATGACCTGATTGTCGCCGACAATGATTCTGGAGCTGACCGCGCGAACCGCTTCCTCGTACAGCTCCGGCACATCCGCGATGAGATCGCTCTGACCGCTCATCCCGATTGTCACCGGCAGCCGCAAATAGTCGGATACGAGGCCGCGAAGCCGCTCGACGAACGATTTGATGTCCGTCTCCCTATCCTCCACGGACTCCTGTTCGCCGAACAGCCAAACGGCTACCTGGTCATTGAGCAGGTTCATGATGATCCCCTTGCGCTGATGAGCTCTTAGCAAATCGTCAATAATATTTTTCACGGCGAAGACGATTAGGTTATGATCGCTTTCCTGGAAACGCGATTGCCGTTCCGGCTGCAGATCGAAGGCAAGCACGAAAATACAGTTGTCCATCCCGACCGGCACTTCATATCTGTGCAGCATGCTCTCCAGCTGCTCTCCGGAGTAATGAAGGAACCTTCCTTGCAGCAGCTGCAAAGCGAAAATCTCACGAATCACCGGCGCTTGATCGCTTAATTGCTGCTGGAGCTCGCTGGCTTCACTGCTCAGCTCCATCCACCTCCGGTGCATAAACCCGACTTCGTCGGTATCGATGTCCTGGCCGTGCTCGCCTTTGACCTGAGAAACCAAATTCTGTATAGGACGATATACCCGTCTTGTCCCCCAGAAGGCAAAGAGCGAGCCTAGCAATAAGCAAATCCCGACGATGATAAGGGTGATGAGCGCAATTCCATTGGATTTGGCATTCAGCTCTTGGAGCGGAACGAGATTAATATACTGCCACTTATTGTATGAAGACGTGATCGGCGTTACCATGTAATCCGTGCTATTGCTGCTATAGGCGAATCGCGGCTCCGCACGGTTATGCGCGACAAGCTCCAATAAGCCGTCCGGAACCGTGCTCCCGGTGCTTGAAGTCACGAGCGCTCCTTGCGCGTTCAGAATATACATTTGCTCCCCGTCATAGCTGATGAAGCGGTCCATCATATTTCTGAACAACGCTTCGTCAATCCGTATGAATAGAAGTCCTGTAGGCTTCTGGGCAAGCAGCGGCACTTTGCTGATCAAGGTAACGCCGCTTTGGTTATAACCGGGGACATTCGGATAAGGTCCGGTGACCCACTTGATCTGATCCTCGGACTCGAGTTCCTTGCTTAGCGCCGCCCGGTCCCCTTCGCCCTCGATTTTGCGTCCGCCATAGAAAGAAGAAATCAAATAGCCTTCGTCAGGCACGTACATCGCCACGTCGCTGACCTCTTGATTGCCGCTCTGCAGGGCGGACAGCTCCCGCGAGATGCTCGAATAGAAGCCTGAGTAATTCGTATTCTTCAACTCAGTGAGATTCGAGCTGAAGAAGCTGCCCAGCAGCATTTGGATGGCATTGTTCTGAATTCGGTCCAGCGTTGCATCCATACTCGAGGATACGTTATTAAGGATGCGGACATTGGATTGGTTCACTTCCCGCTGAACAGCCGCCGCGGAGAATAAATAGCTGCCGGTACCGACAGCCAGCACCGGAACGACCGTAGCGAACAAAGAAAGGATGACCATGTTGCGAAAAAACGTTTTTCGCTGAAAAAAGCGTTTCCAAAAACGCTCGAGCAGGTTGCGCATGATGTACACCTCATAAGCAGATTACTGAGCATTTTATACGGAGACAGGGATTTAAGCAAGAAAAAAGAAGAAGACTGTCTACGTGAGACAGCCCTCCTCCGGGTTCTACTTCATTAACATTCGGCACCGGTCATTTCGTTGGTGAAGAACCTTTTGTACTCTTTGGGCGTCAGCTTCGCCGCTGACTTGCCCACATAGTGGTACTGCAAGGCCCGCCGTCGCTTGGACGAAAGATTGTAAGGGGTTCCATGCTTCAGCAAGCCGTGGAATAAAAGAAGGCCCCCCGGCAATAGCGGCACCGCCACATCCTTCTCGACCGCTACATGCGCATCGCACAGCTGCCAATCGCGCACCGCATAATGCGGTGTCGCCCCGTCCGCCTGCGAGCCCGGGATGACGTGCATGCAGCCGTTGTCCAGCGCCGCCTCGTCCAAGGCGATCCACACGCCGACGACTTGCTTATCGTAGGCCAGATTCCCGTAGGCCATGTCTTGATGCCATGGCTTCTCGCCTCCGCCATGCGGCGGTTTGAGCAGCGCCATGTCCTGTACGAGCAGCGGCTCATCGCCCAATATATCTTCAACGGCGGCCATAATCGCCGGATGATAGGCGATCCGGCGCAGCCGCTCGTCGCCGTCCACGAATTCGTGCACCTTCCGCACGGCCAGCTCGCGTTCCTCCGGCGTCCTCAGTTCGCTGCTTGGCTTCGTGAACTGGATTTGCGCCCCTTTGGCATCGACGAAAATGAGCTCGTGCAAGGCATCCTTGGCCGACTGTATCTCATCCTCATTCAGCACATGCTCGACAGCCATGAATCCGTCCATGCGGTACCGGTTCAACGGCTCAGGTCCCCATTCTCCGAAGCCTTGCAGCTTTTCCGCAATCCGGTCGTACCTGTACAGTTCTGCCGAGATTTCTTCCGGCGTGCTCGCTTTCGCCATAAGCCTCCCGTCCCTTCCATTTAACTTATTTGCAGGATTATAGCTTTATTATAGATACGGATCATAGTAAAATAAATGCATTAAAGCACTGGACGGTTTGCACTATTTTACATAAGAAAGCAGGGATCGTGATGTCGACGTTCACAGTGCGTGAGCTCGTTCTCGGCGATTACTTCGGCAAGGTGGTATGCGAGCCCAATTGGAGATGGCACCGCGCCCACAAGCCGTTTCATGACTTTGATCTGTGGTATGTATGGGATGGCGAAGGCGAGGTAACCTTGAACGGCACGGAGCGAAAGGTCGGTCCGGGCGATTGCTTTCTATTTCGGCCTGGAGATTTTACGAGTGCCGCTCACAATCCGCACAAGCCGTTAACCGTTACTTACATCCATTTTGCGGTTCAAGGGAACACTGGTGATCAGGGAAGTAAGATCGAGGATGCCATTATCCCGCTTCCCTCCCACGTGCATTTCGACTCCGCCGAAGCCTATGAGTCCTATCTGGACCGTTTTATCCATGTCAGAATGAGTGGAGCCTATGGCTCCCATGAGGAAGCGGTCATGCTGCTGAAGCTTCTGCTGCTGCTGTTCGAGCGTCAGGCTCCGGCTAATCAGGCGCTTGGCGATACCGCCCGGCGTTCGATGCACAAGGTGATGACCGACGTCGCCGCGCACATCATGCAGGACCCCGGACATCCTTTCAGCATCGCGCAATTGGCCAAGCTGGCCCATCTTTCCCCGCGTTACTTCTCAATTAAATTCAGAGAGATCATGGGACAATCCCTTGAATCCTTCATTATCGATAAAAGAATCGAACGCGCGACCTATTTGCTCAAGCTCGGCATGACCGTCAACGAGGTTGCGGAGGCGCTCGGCTATCGCAGCATTTATTTTTTTAGCAGACAATATAAAAAAGTAACCGGGAAAGCGCCGTCGGCGATGCGTTCTTGATTCGTTTATGCTTTGGAATCTATTGCGGATCATGATAGAATGTATGTTTACAGCATCAAGTGCTAATTCATCCGGGAAGGTTAAGGTCATCATGAGTTCTTCAAATTTACTGCGTTCATTCAATTTTTTGTATTTTGCGCTGCTGGCCATGTTCGTTTCGTTCCTGCCGGTTTATCTCGACGCGCAAGGGCTGCCGGCCTCCAAGATCGGCCTGATCATCGGAACGGGCGGGATCATTACTATTTTCTCGCAACCGTTATGGGGCATGATCAGCGACAAAACCAAAACCATCAAGAAAGTCATGCTGCTGCTGCTGGTCTGTTCCACGTTAGTTGGGTATTTCTTGTATACATCGAACAGCTTCATCGTGCTCTTGCTGTTTACGATGTTTTTGTATTTCTTCTTAATGCCGCTGGACCCGCTTACGGAAAGCTTGAACTTTCAAACGGCGGAAGCCAATGGCGTCAACTACGGCTCTATTCGAACGTTCGGCGCAGTGGGTTATGCCGTCATGTCGCTCGCCGTCGGGTATGCCATTCAGTATCTAGGGCTGAATAGCCTCGGCTTGTTATTCGCCGGGATCGGCCTCATTTCACTTGTCATTTGCCTGGCTCTTCCCGATGCCCCAGTCACCGGAAAACCGATTACACTGAAGAGCTTACAGAATTTCCTAGGAAATAAAGAAACGATTTGGTTTATGGTGTTAATCTTTATTGTTGCCGTTCCTCAGCGGATTAATGATACCTTTCTTGGCGTTTATATCCGCAACTTAGGCGGCAGCCCGGACCTTGTCGGACAAGCATGGTTTCTAGCGGCGGGCAGCGAAATACTCGTCTTCGCCCTGAGCTTCTGGTGGCTGCGCAAAGGCAAGGAGCTTGCCATCATCGCGTTCTCGGCGCTGTTCTATTTCATTCGCTTCTTCCTGTCCGCATGGATTACCGAACCTCATGCTCTCGTCTATTTGCAGCTGCTGCAGATGTTCACGTTCCCGATTTTCTATTCGGCTGCGATTCAATATTTGTACCGCATTGTGCCTGAAGAATGGCGGGCTACCGGACAGACCGTGCTTGCTCTGCTGTTCTTCGGTGTATCCGGTATCGTCGCCTCCTATGCCGGCGGATGGTTCTATGAGGTATTCGGCGGACAGTCGCTCTATCTCTGCATTTCTATCATGTCCTTCGCCGGTTTGGCCTTCAGTCTCATGCTGCGCCTAGTCTATGGAAAAGCAAAGATGGCAGCCTGAACATTTTCTGATACAATGATAGGAATAGAAGAACGGGGGCTGCATCATGGATTACATTGTGTTAGATATCGAATTTAACGGCCGGAAATTTGCCAGCGAACTGCCGATGGAGGTTATAGAAATCGGGGCTGTCCGGTTGAATGAGGCGCTTCAGCCTGTCGATGAATTCGCGGCGTTGATCAAGCCGGTCTACTTCTCGAAGCTGAACGGATTTATTAAGAAGAAAACGGGCATCCCGCAGGAGGATATCGATAAAGCCGCCGGCTTTCGCAAAGTGATCGCCGATTTCATCCACTGGCTCAACCGCAGCGAGCAATTCCTCCTCATCACATGGGGAGGCGAGGATCTGAAGCGCATCGTCTACGATACGCGGATGCACAAACTGGATGATTCCTACTGGATGAATGCCGACTATTTCGATTTATTGAAGGGATACATCCGCTACAAAAATGTAACGAACGACGTAAGCGTCGAGGCGGCGCTGCTCGATCTGGAGATCGCGGCGGAAGGATCCGCGCACCGGGCTTTGGATGACGCACGAATGACGTCACTCGTGTTCCGCGCCGTCTTCGACAAGCTGGATTTCGCCCGGAAGCAGCAATACGTCGACGTATATAGCAATGCGAGAGAACGGAAGCTGCTCAAGACGGCGATTCGCACGATAACGGCCCAGAAGCAGGTGCCGACTTGGGAGCTCATTCAAGAGCATTATTTTACGGACAAGATGGCGCTTACCGATCCGCGGAAAATTGCCGAGCTGCAAGCGTTGTTCGATACGGAGATGGCCAAAGTGAAGCCAAGCGCTAAGAAGGCGCCTGTACAATAAACGGACGATCCGCCGCTGCCGGCGGCACCAAAAAAAGCCAATCCTCGTGACATGTGAACATGTCCGGGACTGGCTTTTATTATAACTGATCGACGCCCAAGCGATTGCGGAACGCTAGAGACGGGAGTGCATCCTGTTCATTGCGCTTCGATCCATGTTGTTGAAGAGAAAGCAATTTCCCCGTCAACTCGAAGAACCATTGTTCGTCTCTGACGGCCAAAGCGACATCAATCAAGCTTTTCACCTGCTCCTCGAGATCCAGAGAGCTTACTGGCAGTTTTTTGACATCCTGCGTACTTACTTCCATGACTTTTCCAATCGTTGATTCACGGTCGGATGCAATCACGTAAATACGAGTCATACCTCCAAGCACATCAATGGATTCAACATAACCGTGCAGCATTTCATCTTGATTCGTGGTGGCCATAACCCAATCACTGATTTGATAGTTCATCATCCAACACCGCCTTAGCGTTATTTTGTTCAACTTCTATACTGTAATTATAATTGTTACAGTAAGAATTGTCAATGCGGTATATGTTGAATTCCCTATGTTGTTCGCGGCTCCGCACACTATACTCCAATTATGACTCTTCCAATCTTCATTTATTCACCTAGCGATCCTATTCTATGAATTTTTTTTCATACAATACGAAATTTACTTTATAACCTCCACTATTTATACTAAGAAGGTTATTAGTTACTCCATTTTTAGCAAGGAGATCAACCATGAGTGCCTCTCCCCTTTTACATGATGAAGATTGGTTGAAGCTGTTGGCGCATGTCGCCGAAGCTTATACGGATGTGACCCTTAGCCGGGGATTTACTTCTTTTAAACTAGGTCAGGTCGTGTCCCTCAGTATGGCGGAAGTGCGGATGGTGCAGGCCAAGGTCGATGATTCCGACTCATACCGCGTAACGCTTGATCTGGATCAGCTTGCCGCAAGCCGGTGCACATGTCCGGTTGGGCGCTCTTGCAAGCATTTGGCCGCCGTGATGATGGAGCTGGGGGATCGTCTGGGGTACCCGGCTGCGCACATCATGAATGCCAAAATGCATATGAAGCGCGCCGCAGCGGCAGCCTCATCCGAGTCAGCGATCCTGGAGCTGCCGAACTTGCCTGTTTCCGCCTGGCAGCAATTTCTCGACAACCTGACAATTCAGTTCAAGCCCGCCTTGGATCAAGGCAGCTATGTACTCCAGCTGCGCAATCATTTGGCAGCGTTAAGCAAGTATGACATCCCGTTCTCCGCGCAGGACCGTGCCTTCTTCGAATTGCATCAGGAGCTGTTCCTGCTCCGTAAAATTAAGAACTCAAGCTCCCATAGCGCCAGCTTCTTCACATCGTCAACCATCTACAAGGTCTATGACGATATTATGACCTGGCTGAAAGCGAACGTACTGCGATTATCTCTGGAGCAATCCGGAGATCGGCTTACCTCGACCCTTGCTTATATCCGCCAGCAAATGGCCGAGCAAACCGGTCACAGCTATCAGGATTTCGGCATTTACACGGCACTCTGGACAGCGTGGCGCAAAGCCGACGGCACTGCGGCGCATGTTCACGCCCGGAAGGAGCTTGAAGCCTGGCCCTCTGCATCGACGCCTTCGCTTCATGCGGCGAACACGTTCCTGCTGCTTGTGGCGGATAAACCGAACGATGCATGGTCATTCTTCGAAGCGGCTCCGTCCTTCAAGGACACGCCCGCTTATCTTTTTGTAAGCTTCTTCGATTATATGATTGAATCCCGCCGCTACGCGGATCTGATAGACTGGCTTAAGAAATCGAACGAATTCTTCAGCAATCCGCGCACCCGGGAACTCGATACTTATGCGAAATATTGGCAGATCGCTATCCAGCACGTCCCGCAAGGGGAAGGCGAGATGTGGCAGGCGCTGGAAGCTCTGCTGCCCCGCTCGTTCTGGCTTATCGAGAAGCTTCTGTACGAGCGGGGCAACTGGAAAGCGTGGCTGGAAATGCAAATTTCCCAGGGGCGCGATCCGCTCTTTCACCGTGTCAGCGTGCTGCAGCCGATTGAGAAGGAACAGCCGCAGCTGCTGCTGCCCTACTATCATCAAGCGGTTCATCATTATGTCGGCCTGAAGAACCGCCACGACTACAAAGCCGCGGTTAAACTGCTGAAACGGCTGGGGAAGGTATACAAAAAATTGAAGCAGCCCGAACGCTGGGCGGCCTTCCTCGACGGTTTCGCGGACCGTCACAGCAGGCTGCGCGCTCTGCAAGAGGAACTGAAGAAAGGAAAACTGCTCGAATGAACGTCATTTTGCACGACTTGACCCTACATATCACGATGACCGATCGCGGCGACGCCCTCATCTGGGGTGAACTCGACGGACGTGAAGCACCGGGCGAACAGCTGCGAAATCTGCTGTTTGCCTGGCATGAGCCGTCCTATTACGGCACTACGCTGGAGCTGCGGCAAGCCGGCGAGCTGACCGTCGTTGTGCTTCCGGCGGAAATGGTTCTGCCGTATTTCGCCGAGCCTGCGTTCATGGGCATCATGCAGATGAACGAAGGGAATGCCGCTGCGACCGTTCTGCTCGCCGCCGCTCCCCTGCTCTATCAGGAAGCCGTCGAGGGGCGTTACGTGCCCAGCTTGCAAGACTTTCGGAGAGGAACGTTAGGCTGGTCATGGGACACGGAAGCGGAAGCGTTACGAGCGTTGGATTGGTCGACACTCCGGCACGTCGAGGGACTCGGCTCCGGAGCGGAGGGCCTTCGGGCCGCCTTCTCCGCCGCTGTCTCCACCAAACATTACGCGGACGAAGCCGCCTTGTCCGATTTGCGGAGGGACTACCCCGCTTTGTTCCAACAAGGCGCGGCCCTAACCGGCATGACCGAGGAGGAATGGCTGTCCTCGCTGGGCTGGCGGCCGGACACGGCGCCGTTCCGCCCTGCGCTGCAGCTCCTGGAGCCGGACGAAGAAGACGACACTTGGCGGCTGCGCCTTGTGCTGCAGGACAAGCAGGATGGCTCGGTGCTTGCGCCGATACGGCTCACCAAGGAGGGCAGCGCCATCGGCACATGGGACAGCTCCTGGAGCCCCTATGTGCGTGAGCGTTCTGCCGGCTGGGCCGCGCGGCTGTCCGAAGCGCTGCCTAGCGGCAGCAGCGGCGAAGAGCTGCTGGCGGGGCCACTGAGCGACGAAGAAGCTTGGCTCTTCCTGACGGCCCACAGCCGCTTCCTGCTGGACGGCGGCTGGAACGTCATGCTGCCCGGCTGGTGGGAGGCCGCCTCCAAACGCAAACCGCGGCTGCGCGCGAAAGTCTCTTCCGAAGCCGGAGGCAAGGGCCGCTCGCTCTTCGGCGTGCACGCCTTAGTCGACTTCGACTGGCGCATCGCGATCGGCAACGCCGAGCTGAGCGAAAGCGAATTCGCTGCGCTGCTATCCAGGAATGAACGCCTGATCCGCTTCCGCGGGCAATGGGTATATCTGGACCCTGCGCTGCTCGAACAGATCCGCAGGCTGATGGCAAGCGTCGACCCGCAGGAAGGACTGTCCCTGCTTGACATATTCCAGCTCCACCTGCTGCGGGAATCCGAGAAAGACCCTGCGCCGAATGGCAGCCGCCAGGAAGAGGATGACGCGGAGGATGAGGCTAGAATACAGCTCGAAGTCGAGCTTAACGCGCATCTGATGGGGCTTATGCGGCAGCTGGCACAGCCTTCGGAGCTGGAGGAAATTCCGGTGCCGGCCGGACTGCGGGCAGAGCTGCGCAGCTATCAGCGGGAAGGCTTCACCTGGCTGACCTACTTGCGCAAGTTCGGCCTTGGCGCCTGCTTGGCCGATGACATGGGTCTCGGGAAGACGATCCAGTTCATCACTTATTTGCTGCACCATAAACCGGAATCGGAGCAGCCGGCGCTGCTCATTTGCCCTACCTCCGTATTAGGCAACTGGCAGAAGGAGCTTGCGCGTTTCGCGCCTGAGCTGCGGGTTTTGTTGTATTACGGCAAAGGACGTCTGAGCGGCGAGAAGCTTGCGGAAGTACTGCAGCATACCGACATCGTGCTGACCTCGTATACGACGGCGTTGATGGAACAAGAAACTTTGCAGGAGACCGTCTGGAGCTCGCTCTGTCTCGATGAAGCCCAGAACATCAAGAACGCCCAGAACAAACAATCGGCCGCAGTCCGTTCGCTCAAGGCGAAGCACCGGATTGCTTTGACGGGAACGCCGATCGAGAACCGGCTGTCGGAGTTGTGGTCGATCTACGACTTCTTGAATCCCGGCTACCTCGGGACCCAGCGCGGCTTCCAGCATCGCTTCGCGAACCCGATCGAGAAGCATCAGGACGAAGAACGTACGCAGCAGCTGCAGAAGCTCGTCAAGCCGTTCATGCTCCGCCGGAAAAAGAAAGATCCCGCGATCCAGCTCGATCTGCCGGACAAGCAGGAGATGAAGGTCTATATTCATTTGACCGCCGAACAAGGCGCTCTCTATGAACAAGCCGTCAAGAATCTGATGGAACGCATGCGGCAGCTCGAAGGCATGGAGCGCAAGGGCGCGATCCTGTCAGCTCTGACCCAGCTGAAGCAGTTGTGCGATCATCCCGTCCTGCTGACGAAGGAAGCCGGGCTCACCGAAGAAAGCTTGCTGGCAGAGAGCAGCCGCGATGCTTTCATCCTGCGGTCAGCCAAGCTGGAACGTTTGGTCGCTATGGTCGGTGAGCTTCGCGATGAAGGCGACTCCTGCCTGATCTTTACGCAGTATGTCGGCATGGGCCGTATGCTGGCCGACATCCTCCAGGCGCAGCGGGGCGAGCCGGTCCTGTATTTGAACGGCAGCACGCCGAAGCAGGAACGCGACAAGATGATCGACACCTTCCAAGCCCCGGACGGACCGGGTATCTTCGTGCTGTCGCTCAAGGCCGGCGGCGTCGGGCTGAATCTGACTGCCGCCAATCACGTGTTTCACTTTGACCGGTGGTGGAATCCGGCGGTGGAGAACCAAGCGACAGACCGTGCATACCGCATGGGGCAGACGCGGAACGTTCAAGTACACAAGTTCATTTCCTTGGGGACGCTGGAGGAGAAAATCGACGACATGCTGGAAAGCAAAATGAGCCTGAGCGAGAACGTCATCTCCACTTCGGAGGCATGGATCACAGAGCTCTCCAATGACGAGCTGCACGACCTGTTTGCTCTCCGCAGAGAGTGGTAAGGCTTACCTGCAAGCAGGATTTGTGGTAAGATAGCGAACGAGAAGTTACAGAAAGGATGACGTATCACCGTGTCTCGTATCATTCAAGTCGATGAACGCCCCTCCATAGGCGAAAGCATCCCCCTCAGCCTGCAGCATCTGTTTGCGATGTTCGGCTCCACCGTGCTGGTTCCGATTCTGTTTCATGTGGATCCCGCCACGATTCTGCTTATGAACGGAATCGGCACACTGCTTTATATTTTGATAACCAAAGGGAAAATTCCCGCCTTTCTAGGGTCAAGCTTCGCCTTCCTATCGCCGGTTTTCGTCGTCCTTGGTTCCAAGGGCTACAGCTCGGCGTTAGGCGGCTTCCTCGTGGTCGGACTCATCTTTACGATCATCGCCATCCTCATCCGTTTTGTGGGAACGCGCTGGATCGATGTGGTATTCCCTCCTGCGGCGATGGGCGCCATCGTGTCTGTCATCGGACTGGAGCTTGTGCCTACGGCCGCATCCATGGCGGGAATCATCGGCCCGGCCGATGCCAAGGAAGCCTGGAGCCCCGATATGACGGCGATCACGGTATCCATTTTCACATTTTTAGTCGGGGTGATAGGTTCCATCGTCTTCCGCGGATTGCTCAAGGTCATTCCGATTCTTGTCGCCATCGTGCTGGGCTATGTCCTTGCAGCATGTCTGGGACTTGTGCATGTGCAAGAAACCTGGAACGCCGCCCAATGGTTCCAACTCCCGACGTTCACAACTCCAACCTTCGATCTGGCGAGCATCTTGATCATCGCACCCGCCTCGCTGGTTGTCATTGCGGAGCATATCGGACATCTGATCGTAACGAGCAATATGGTGGGCAAAGATTTGTCCAAAGATCCTGGGCTCAGCAGATCGCTGCTCGGTAACGGTATCTCCACGATGCTGTCCTCCCTCGTCGGCTCCACACCGAATACGACTTACGGGGAGAACATCGGGGTTATGGCCATCAGCCGGGTATACTCCGTCTGGGTCATCGGCGGCGCGGCCGTCTTCGCGATTGTGCTGTCGTTTGTCGGCAAAATTTCCGCGCTGATTCAGACGATCCCAACTCCGGTAATGGGCGGGGTATCCCTGCTGCTATTCGGAATCATTGCCGCTTCGGGCATTCGGATGCTCGTCGAAACGAAGGTCGACTATGCGAAGCCGGTTAATATGATTCTAACGACGGCCGTGCTTGTCATCGGACTTAGCGGCGCGGCGCTGAAGCTGGGGCATTTCGAATTGAAAGGGATGGCTTTGGCGACGATTGTGGCCATTGTGCTCAGCTTGTTCTTCAAGCTGCTCGACATCTTGAAGCTGTCTAACGAATAAACGGAAAACCTAGCGAAGATCGTATTTCACGATCCCGCTAGGTTTTTTTGGCTGCAATTAATGAAGTCCTTCCAACGCAACCTCGCGCTTGCCTTCCTCTGCCGGCTTGAACTGCTGCTGCCCGCGGCGCAGGAACAAGCCCAGGAAGATGCCGCCGACGGCGATAAAGAGCATCACGCGGAATGTATAGCCGAAGGCCTCCGGCGCTCCGGCCAGCATCGCTTTCGTCATATCCGCGGGACCCGCGATGGCCAGCTGCTTCTCCGCAATCAGCGTGGTGACGCGCGAGGACAGGATTGTCACAAGGGTAGCCACCGCGAAGGAGTTGACCACCTGCTGCATAGCGCTCGTGAGCGACGTAACCCGGCTGACAAGCTCCTGCGGAGCCTTCTTGATCAGATGCGAATTCAGCGGCATCATCATGAGGCCCATGCCGGCGCCGGCCATAATAAGCGGCAGCAGCAGATCTTTGCCCTCGGTCGTCAAGTCAACGTGCGAATATTGATAAATCGCGCCGGAAACCAGCGTGAGGCCGGCAACGACCAGCCAACGAACGCCGATTTTGTCAAACAAATAGCCGCCGACCGGCATCATGAGACCGGATGCGATCGCCTGCGGGAACAGCGTCAGACCGGTGTCGAACGCTCCATACCCGCGGGCTTGCTGCAGAAATTGCGGCAGCAGGAAAATCGCCCCGAACAGGGAGAACTGCAGCACCCATTGCACGAAAATACTGAATGAAAAGTCAACGGACTTGAAGATGCGCAGCTCCAGCAAAGGAATTTTCGCTTTCAGTTCCACGATGATGAATGCGATTAATGCGACCGCACCGATGAGGATACCGCCAATTGTGTTCACGGAGGTCCAGCTTTCGGCACCTTGTGTAATCCCGTAAGATAGCGCAGCGAATGCGATCGGTCCGAGAATCATGCCCGGCAAGTCGAACCCGGCCACAGCTTTCCGCCCTGCCGTCGGCAGCTTCCACAAACCGAAAATTAAACTGAAAATACCGACAGGCAAATTAATGAGAAAGATCCAGTGCCAGGAATGATATTCCACCAGCCAACCGGACAAAATAGGTCCGATTGCCGGCGCCAGCAGGATCGGCACGCCGAGCATCCCCATGACCTGGCCGATTTTGTTCGGCGGGCTCAGACGATACACATACGCCATGGCGACAGGCATCACGAAGCCCCCGCCCAAACCTTGCAAAATACGAAAAACGATCAACCACTCCGCGCTGTTCGGTGTGGCACATAATACGGACGCAACCGTGAATAGCACGACGGAAGTCAAGAACACCTGCTTGGCGCCGAAACGGTCGGACAACCAGCCTGCGAGCGGAATGACTGCGGCGGTAGCCAGCATATAGCCGGTAACCGTCCATTGAATGGTCGGCAGATCGGTCTGGAAATCGACGACCAGCTTCGATAAAGCGACATTCATGGCCGTCGAATCCAGGATGACCATGAAGATCCCCGAGATGATGGCGATGAGCGGTACTAAAATACTTGTCATCTTGAATTCCGGCTGGGGTGCGCCGGATGTTGACGGTTGACTCAATTTTAACGCCTCCTTCGACAATTTCGCGTCTCTCATGTTACAATGAGAACGGACAATTGTCCGCAATCCACATAATACGGACAATTGTCCGCAATGTCAAATATATCTTTTTTGTTAAGAATCGTTAGTCCGGGAGGAACCCACATGAAACAGCCAGAGAACGATGAACAATCCTTATACGATCTTGATATAGACGCTAGTCCCGCCTGCGGACGTCGCGAGGAACGCGATTCGGAATATCGCCGCCGCATCCTGACATCGGCCCGGGCGCTTTTTCAAACCCATCCGATTGAGAACGTCACCATGCATCAAATCGCCAAAGAAGCCGGCGTCGGCCAAGGTACGCTCTACCGGCGCTATGCGCATATCGGCGACGTGTGCAGCGATTTGCTGCGCTCGTCCACGACACAGTTCCTCAATTCGATGGAAGCCGATCTGTCCGCACCTATGCCGGGCGTAAGCCCGCTTCAGCAACTGCGGCTCGCCATCGTCCGCATTATTGACTTCGTCGAAGAGAAAGCGCCTCTGCTCGCGACAGTGGTGTCCATGCACACCGATAAGCGCAGCTTTTCCCTGTACAAAAAGCCTTTCTTCCTGCGGCTTCATCACTTGATCGCTCCGCTGCTTGCCCGTGCGATCGAGCAAGGGGAGATGGAACCGCTCGATGTGACCCTTACCGCCAATACGATTCTGGCTTCCGTTGTTCCGGATCATTACTTATACCACATCGAAGTGCTCGGATATACCAAAGAACAGTTCATCGACGGTATTTGCCGGCTTTTCGTGAAAGGACAATAGGTCATGAAGACAAGCATGAATGCGAGCGAAAGAACGTTCTGGAAGAAATATCTCGCCAAAGCGAAGCTTGATTTATCTTACGCCGCCTATACCAAAGTCCAGCGAACCTGGCAGGATGAGAATCCTGCCTGTCCGTTTAACCGGCTGTATTTTATTCGCGAGGGCGAAGGCTACGTGAAGATCGGCGGCAAGACGTATTACCCCAAGCCTGGCGAGCTGTACCTGCTTCCTGCCGGAAGCGATCAAGCGTACGGCACGATAAGCGATCATACCTTCGGCAAATATTGGTGTCATTTTACGGCCAAAATCGGCGATTTGGATCTGTTCCAATTGATGCAGACGAACCCCTGCATTCAAGTTCAAGATCCGGCGGCGCTGGAAGCGGCGTTCGAGCAGCTCATCGCTTTCCGCCAAAGCGACAGTCTGACGTCGGAATTCAGAGCTTATTCCGTTCTGCTGACCTTTATCGCCGACTTTATCGAGCAGAACAAATTCGTCAAGCTGAACCTGACGTCCACGCCGACCTATGAGAAGATGAACAAAGTCCTGCATTACATGGAGCAGCATCTCGCCGAAAATGTGTCCGTCGATGACCTGTCGCGCATTGCGCACTATCATCCCAATTATTTTATCAATGCGTTCAAACAATTTACCGGCTACTCGCCCATTCAATATATGAACCATCTGCGTTCCGAGAAGGCCAAAGACTTGCTGATGACGACGGAGCTAAACGTCTCGCAAATTGCCGATGCGCTCGGCATGGAATTATCGTATTTTTCCCGCATGTTTCGTGAACAAACCGGCTTCAAACCGACGGCCTTTCGCGATTTGAAGCCGAAAATGCAAGAGCGAGACGACTTGTCCGGGTGATGGGATGTGAGGATGCTAGATTGGGGTGAAGTGAGTTACGTTGGGTGAGGCGGGCTAACTTTTTGGCGAGGTGTGCGACTTTCGGATGAGGCGGGCTACTTTTGCGTGGTGTGTGGCTTTGGGATGAGGTAGGCTACTTCTGCCGAGGTGTGCGACTTCGGATGAGGCAGGCTACTTTTGCGTAGTATGCGGCTCATGTTAGAAGTAGACGTAACTGGAATTTCTCCCACTATTTTTGCTCAATGACGCCTTCGGGGAGGTAACAACTGGATATTCTCCCGTTAATTTCGTGGAAAGTGCCGCGTGCTGATCATCAGGCGCTAATTTAGCTGGAGGAATTCCTGTTATTCATCCCGCGACCCCATTGAACTGTTGAAATAGCAGGAGTTTTTCCAGGTATTTTATGCACAACTGGAATTCCTCCCCCTATTTCTGTTCAATGACGCCTCCGGGGAGGTAACAACTGGATTTTCTCCCCGACCGTACCGACCACCAAATTGTATATGAAAAATCATATACAATTATCGTAGCAAAGGTAAATCGAGCTAATTGTATATGAAAAATAGGTTGCAATTTAGTATTTACCGCGAATTCTGCTATTTCTATTACAAAAATCATACACATTCACGACTAAAGTGATAGTGCATTGACCATCGGTTATGCAATCGGAGTGTATTGCTACTTGCGTGTGTAGGCTGAGGAATACGCCTTCGAGAGGCATATCCAGAAGTGTGCTGCTATGGTGCACGCCCAACATAAGAAAAAGGACCTTCCCCTAAGGAAGGTCCTTTCAACTCGTACTTACGGATAAAACGTGCTCGCTTTGGTCGTCGTAGAGCACCAGCGGTTGTTCAGCAGGAATTTGATGAGCGAGTTCTTCGCCCGCTCCGTGCCGATATAATTCAGCGACTCAGCAGCGTGCGCACGGACGTACCTGTTCTCGTCATCCAACGCGGCGATCAATTGCGGCACGGCTGGCTCCGCGGATGCGCCTAGGCGGGACAGCGATAAGCTGGACATAAAGCGCACTTGCGCGTTGGCGTCTTTGAGGCCGCGCTCCAAGCCTGCGACAATGAGGTCCACCGGTGAGTCCATGAAGCCTAGCGCGTCCACGACAGCGCTGCGGACTTTATCCTCCGGATGGTCCAGCAGCTGCGTCAAAGCGGGAACGGCTCCCGACGCCAGCTTGCTCAGCTCGCCCAACGCAAACACGGCATGTGTAACCGTATTCACATTGGCATGCCGAAGTGCTGCGGTAAGACCGTCAACCGCCTCGCTTCCTGCAACCGACAATCCGTAGGCGGAAATGCGCGAAACATGATCGTCTTCGCTGGCTAATCCCTCCAGCAGCACATCGATACCGGCTTGCCCTCTGCGAGCCAAATCGTAAGCTGCATTGATTGCGTTCGTTTCCGAAGCGTGAAGAGCTTCTGCCAACTGTTGGATTTCCTGCGGATCCGATGAACCGGTTCCTGCCAAACTGCACAGCTCCCCGGAAAGCCAGTTCCACGTTTCTTCCCACATCAGATCGTGATCTCCCATCGGAGCCAGTAAGTTAGCCGGTCTCTTCCACGCGCGCTCCTGATTGTTCCAGCTTGGCGCTTTCGGCAGCTCTGTGCGCATGAATTCGAACTTCAGCATATAACGGGGCTGTCCCAAAATATTCGGTGTGGAACGATGCCAAATATCATAATGAATGAGCGCGAACGTTCCCGCTTCACCGCTTGCCAGCACTTCGCCCGGGTGCTCATTGGATTCGAAGGCGCGTTTCTGATGATTTTGCGTGCCTGGCATAATGCCTGTAGGACCCAATTCCGCCGGCGTGTCCTGCGGGAAATACATAATCATCGCCCAGTTCGGGTGGTGATTGCGCACGCGGTCATAGCCCCAATAGCTGTCTTTGTGCCATCCGCCTGCTGTAGGCAGCGCGTTAAAGTGTCCATGTCTGTGCGCATGCATCATATAGTTCGGCCCCAGAACGCTCGTTAAAGCGCCGGTGACGACCGGATGATCGAATACTTTCTGCAGCTCACGAATTCGCGGCAGCAAGTTGTTGCCGGGATTCCCCTCCTCGGCATAAACGGTATTTAACTGATCGAGGAGATTCGCATGGAAAGCGCGGGAAAAATCGGTTTTCAGAATTAGCACACCATTCGTAATAAATTCTCTCATTTGCTCGTCTGTCAACAAAAGCGGTTGATTTTCTTGCATAGCTCCTGCCTCCTTGGCGTGTAGGGAATGTGATAGCTTTACCCTTATTATAAGAGCGACGCTGCCGATACTTAATACACATTCTTAATCAGAGCTAGCACAAAACTAAGATAGAATCATGCCAACCTATAAATAGATGGTTTATAAAAGTAACCTATTAAGCTGCCGCTAAGTATTATTTTGCTGTATAAATTTGTTTCACGTTATCATCTTAATCTTGTGCTAACTTGCATGAGAAAAGTTCTTCTCCTCCCCTCCCTGCGCTCCTTAAACTAAATAGGAATATGCATGAATGAAGGAGGCCCACATGATGGCGCAACACTTTAAACAAGGCACCGACAGTCTTGTCATGAACGTGAAGGACGATGTCGCAACCGTTCTCCGCGATGTGAAGAGCGGTGAATCGATTCATTTTATGAAAGAGGATAGTTTGCAAAAACTCCCCGTACGCGATATCGTCCCATTCGGGCATAAGGTCGCGACCCGCTTCATCCGCCAAGGTGCCATGGTCTACAAATACGGCGAAATTATCGGCCGGGCGATCCGGGACATTGAAGCGGGCGAGCATGTCCACATCCATAACATTGAAGGAACGCGGGGCCGCGGCGATATGGCCGGCAAGAAGGAGTGTGGGGCATGACGACGATCATGGGATATGAAAGAGAGAACGGGGATATCGGCATTCGCAATCATTTGATTATCATTCCGACTGTCATTTGCGCCAATCATGTCTGCAATCGGATCGCCCAAATGACCCCGGGCGCAGTCGTTATCCCCCATCAACACGGCTGCAGCCAGATCGGGGACGACAAGAGCAGAACGTTCGACGTGCTTGCAGGAACAGGGAAAAATCCAAATGTCGGCGCAGCGATCATCGTCAGTCTGGGCTGCGAGGTGATCGATCCCGCGGCTCTGGCCGAGGCGATTGTCGCAACAGGCAAGCCGGTCGAGGTGTTCGACATCCAATCCGTCGGCGGCTCGGTGAAAGCCATTCAGCATGGCGCGGATGTGGCCAAACGGATGACCGCCCTGCTTGCGCAGCAGCCCAAAGTTCCGGTTCCGCTGAGCAAGCTGAAAGTCGGCGTCAAGTGCGGCGGTTCGGACGCCACTTCAGGCTTAGCCTCCAATCCCGCTTTGGGTATTGCTGCGGACCATATGATGGATGCCGGGGGCAGCATCGTCATCGGGGAAACGACCGAAATCATCGGCGCCGAGCACATCCTCGCCGGGCGGTGTTCGTCGCAGGCGACGAGCGACAAGCTGTACGGCGCCATCCGCCGGTTCGAGGAGGAGATCGAACGCATGGGTGCCGATATGCGCGGCGGCAATCCGAGCCCCGGGAACATCGCCGGCGGGCTGTCGACGATTGAGGAGAAATCGCTCGGCTGCATTTCCAAATGCGGCACGCATCCTATCGAAGATGTGATCGGTTATGCGGAGCAAATCCCCGGGCACGGACTGTTTTTCATGGATTCGCCAGGGAATGATATCGAATGCGTATCCGGGATGGCTGCCGGCGGCGCACATATCGTCTGTTTTACGACAGGGCGAGGAACGCCTACGGGGGCCGCTGTCGTCCCGGTCATTAAGATCACGGCGAACCAATTCACTTATTCCTCCATGGAAGACAACATGGATGTGGATGTGAGCGATATGCTGGCGGGCACTCTTCATTTGGACCAAGCCGGCGAACGTATATGGCGCGAAATTTGCGAGGTGGCCGAAGGTAAGCTGACAAAAGCCGAAATTCTGGGCCATCAGGAATTCAGCATTAACCGGATCGGGCCGAGCTTATAACAATGCCGGCATCACAAAGGAATACACGGCGATAAAATGGCAGCCGCTCCCGGCAAGCACGAAAAGATGCCAAATGGCATGATGAAAGCGCAATCTGCGCCAGAGGAAGAACAATAGTCCGATGATGTACATCATCACGCCTGCTAAAACCCAAACCATCGCCACATTGGGCAGCAGCGCCTCCAGCGGAACGATGAACGCTCCCATGAATCCGGCCATCAGCAGGTATGTGAGCAGCCCCCAGGGGATGAACCGCCGAATGATGAAGCGAATATAGCGTACGGCGCACAGAGCTAAAGCCCATATGAGCAGCAAAAGCGTATAGCCCAGCTTACCCTGCAGCGTAATCATCAGAAACGGCGTATACGAACCGGCGATGGCTATGAAAATCGCGGCATGATCCAACCTCTCGAAGCGCTGGCCCCACTTGGGCGTCCGGGAACAATGCAGAAGCGTTGAAGACAGAAAGACGAGGCAGAAGGACAAGCCATATATGGTGCAGCTGACGGTGTAGGCAAAATCCTCGAAAACCGCGGCCCGCTGCAGCAGCAGCACAAGCCCGAATGCGCTTAGCGCCGCCCCGATTCCGTGACTTAATGCATTTAGGCGTTCTTCTTTTAAATGCAGGCTATGATCCATACAAAGGGGTCACTCCTTTCCCAATTACGCCCTAGTTTCTCCCATGAGAGGAACTAGTATGTAACCGAAACGGTGTGACCCCTTTGTCATTCCATGCGCTGCGCCGGACTCTATTCCCCTTGTTTGGAGCCCTTTTTGTTCAAATAATACGCCAGCTCCTTTCGATGCTTATACACGATCAACGCCACATTCCCCAGCCAAATCCATAACAGCGGCCCGGCAAAATCTCTCACGAATAGATACGGGCCCAACAACAGGACGCCGAGTACGACCTGCAGACCGTCCGCCGTGGAGGAAACCGGGCTGCCTCTCTTCACTGTCTTGGTAACGGCCATGCTGGCCGCCAGTATGACTGCCAAGACAAGCGAAGCTTCGAACTTCGTGAGCGCGCTCCAGACGCCGAAAGTTACGGCGATCGCCTTACCTCCTTTTCCTTTCAGAAACGGCGAAAAAGCGTGCCCGACAATAGGTGCAAGCGCAACAGGTACGATCGCCAATCCTTGCACCCGGGACTGCTCGAGATGGATCCCGAGCAGCCAGACAAGGATGGTATATCCTTTGAGGAAATCCAGCGCTATGCCTGCCAGCCCGATTCGGTACCCCGCCGCTTTCCATAAATTCAATGCTCCCGGATTGCCGTCTCCGACGTTTGTCAGGTTGTGCCGGGCAAGGCTGCCGAGCCAGTACGAGAACATGAGCGAACCCGATACGAATGCGCAAAAGGTCCATACGAGGATCATGGCTCCCGCCTGCTTCCTACGCGGACCTGTCTGCCTTTCCACGCCACGTGTCCCCGGAAGACGACTTGATATGCGGAATACGCCATGACCGCAATGAGAAATAACGTTGAACATATATGCAGCACCAGCATGATCCATCCAAAAACACCGATATACCTGACCAAATAAAACATCTGCAGCGTGTAGATCAGATAGCCCATGAATAACGGCAGCCACCACGAGGTGCCCAGAAATAAAAAGAACGATTCCGAGACAATCAGGCCGACCACCCAAACAGCGATCAGCGCGATCGTCCGTCCGGTTAGCTTGGATGTGCCAAGCACCGCGCCTTTGCCGAATCCCTGCACTTGGCTCTCCAGCCCTTGGGGATACATGCGGAAAGAGACCAAACCATAGCCGATGAAATTGGTTACCGCGATACCCGCCTTCCGGAAGGCAGCACCCAGATTGAGATCGTCCAGCATTTCCGATTTGATGCCCTCGTGGCCGCCGATTTTCTCGTAGTCCTCCCTTGTCGTAATGATGCAGGAACCGTATAGCCCTTTCCGGGGATTATTCCTCTCGAATGGAGACGTGAACGCAAACACGCCGAGGAAATTGAAGATAAGCGCCAGCCGCTCCACAAATTTCACCGTATAGTGAAAAGGCACTACCGAAACCGCGCCGCCGGCCTGATGCCGCGCCATGACGAGCGATTCCAGCGCTCTTGGCACCAACCGGATATCGGCGTCCAGGAATACGAATACATCCCCGCCGGCATGCAGATAACCGTT
This sequence comes from Bacillus sp. 3255, assembly GCF_031456485.1. NCBI lineage: Bacteria > Bacillati > Bacillota > Bacilli > Caryophanales > Bacillaceae > Bacillus > Bacillus sp. 3255. Next base: position 79,667 of record NZ_JAVDUS010000012.1, on the reverse strand, counting down.
CCAAACAGCCCAGTTTTTACCTGTCCACCCTTCCGGCAGCTGGCTGTTCCGGATGACGGTCACACCATAGCTCTCCGCTATTTCCCGGGTGTCGTCCTCCGAGAAGTCGTCCACAACAATGATCTCGTAAGGCTCCAGTGTTTGCACCTTCAGCGCATGCAGCAGATGCGGCAGGTTGTACGATTCATTTCTCGCCGGAATAATGACGGACAGCTTCACTTGATGCATGCCTGGCACATAGGCCGGCCGAAGCACATTTTTGCGAAACAGCAGAAACCCGCAGAGACAACCGATGACGCAAATTGCCGCAATCGTCGCGTTTGCCACTTTTTAGCCCCCTCTCACTCGTTTTCTATCACCGCTCTTATCTGGTGTGCATATCCAGCTTGTAATCGATATATATGAGGAGCGAGGGAATTTTACGCCAAGGGGTGTGAACGGGAGCATGCTGTAACCATTGACGGAGCGAAGCTAGTTATCTACAATCGGGCAGAGGAGTGATGGGAATTTGTTGGAAACGAATGCGATGCAAGATTGGGAAAGTTGGAATGACGAAAAGTTGGTTTCGGCTTGCTTTGCCCCGCTTATCCGGTTGTACAAACAATTAAGCAGCGGCGATGGCGATGTGGCCGGTTTATATCGGCAAATGAGCTCTGGCCAGCAAGCGTTGTTTATGTTCCAGACGTATTACCTCCATGCGATGAAGTCTGCCGAGGAGCTGTATTGGTGGAGTGCATACTTCATGGCCCAAGGGGAACGATGGGCTGCACTCAAGGCGAAGATGCGCGAGCTTGGGGATTCTGAGTTCATTACGCTGCTGCAGGAAGTGGAAGATTATCTGCGAACTCGCGAGCATCCGTACGAGCTTTCTGAATTTGCTGCGGTATCGCGGGAGGATCTGCGATCCGATAAGGAGCTGTGCAGGTTCATCGAGTCCGCCTATAAGCGTCTGCAGCAGGTTAGCGACGGAACGATCCGACGGTTGGCGGATTGGATACGATCCGCACCTCATGTTTTTTTAACCTAGAGGTTTTTATAACTGTTCTCAAACAGGGGCGTCCGTGCAGGTTTTGTAACCTGGGACGGCCCTTTTTTTGCTTGGTCCGTGTAAGGTTGGCGGTGACGTGGTGCTGAGTAGCTGATTTGTCGGGCATGGCGCTGACGTGGGGTTGCTGATGTGTTCGGCGTGGCGCGATGTTGAGTAGCTGATGTGTTGGCGATGGCGTGGCGTGGAGCAGCTGATGTGTTGGTGGTGACGTGGTGCTGAGTAGCTGATGTGTGGGCGCGGCGCGGTGTGGAGTAGCTAATTTGTTGGCGATGACGTGGCGTTGGGTAGCTAATGTGTTGGACGTGGCGTGGAGCAGCTGATGTGTGAGCGTGGCGCGATGTTGAGTAGCTGATGTGTGGGCTTGGTGTGGCGTTGAGTAGCAATGTGTTGAGCGTGGCGCCGGCGTGGAGTAGCTGATGTGTTGGCGATGGCGTGGCGTGGAGTAGCTGATGTGTTGGTGGTGGCGTGGCGTGGAGTAGCTGATGTGTTGGTGGTGACGTGGTGCTGAGTAGCTGATGTGTCGGGCATGGCGCTGACGTGGGGTTGCTGATGTGTTGGGCGTGGCGCGATGTTGAGTAGCTAATGTGTTGGGCGTGGCGTGGCGTTGAGTAGCTGATGTGTTGGGCGTGGCGTGGCGTTGAGTAGCTGATGTGTTGGGCGTGGCGTGGCGTTGAGTAGCTAATTTGTTGGGCATAGCGTGGCGTTGAGTAGCTAATATGTTCGGCGTGGCGTGGAGTAGCTAATGTGTTGCTTATGCTGTCAGAGCGGCAGTTAATCCGTCAGCGGAAATACAATGCCTTATTCTCGCCTTATCGAGGAAATGGCGCAGCTGTGAGGAAATACGATCCTCTATTTCGCTGATTCAGGCCTGAATGATGGGTTTCAGGCGCAAATAAGATACTATATTTCCGCCCAGCCCCGAAAATAGGCCGATTCCGATCCAATAACGCATCGTATTTCCCTTGCTTAAGAGAGGAGCCTGCCTATCAACGGCTCGTTAATCACATCAGTCAATCTGCTTGCCGTCAATGTCCATCCGGAGTGTGGTGTTAAGTAGCTAATGTGTCGGTGATGCTGTCAGCGCGAGCAGTTGATCTGCCAGCGGCCAGCGGAAATACAATGCCTTATTCCCGCCTAATCGAGGAAATGGCGCAGCTGTGAGGAAATACGATCCTCTATTTCGCTGATTTAGGCCTGAATGATAGATTTCAGGCACAAATAAGATACTCTATTTCCGCCCAACCCCGAAAATAGGCCGATTCCTATCCAATAACGCATCGTATTTCCCTTGCTTAAGAGAGGAGCCTGCCTATCGACGGCTCGTTGGGCACATCAGCCCAATCTGCTTGCCGTCAATGTCCATCCTAACAAAGTGTGCGTTAAGTAGCTAATGTGTGCCGGTGATGCTGTCAGAGCGGCAGTTGATCCGCCAGCGGAAATACAATGCCTTATTCTCGCCTAATCGAGGAAATGGCGCAGCTGTGAGGAAATACGATCCTCTATTTCGCTGATTTAGGCCTGAATGATAGGTTTCAGGCACAAATAAGATACTCTATTTCCGCCCAACCTCGAAAATAGGCTGATTCCTATCCAATAACGCATCGTATTTCCCTTGCTTGAGAGAGCAGGCCTGCCTATCGACGGCGCGTTGGGCACATCAGCCAACCTGCTTGCCGTCAATCGGTTACCTTCCCCCGCTGTGTCCGTTAGCCGGAAGCGATGCCACCGTATTTCCTCACCCACTGTTTCCGTTAGCCAGACGCGGGGCCACCGTGTCACCTTCCCCCCTGTGTCCCCAACCGAACACATCATGTTCACCTCATGCGATCCCTCCACCAATTGTGCTATAATAATCCATATCAACTCATTGGAGGCATTCCGACATGAAAATATACGTCATCCTCGCTTTCGACGGCGAAGCTATGGAGAATGTGTACGTAGGCACAGACGAGGAGAAAGCGCTGTCGCTTAAGCCTGACGACTTCGAGAACTGCGACGCCCTGTTCGTGGAGATTTGGGAAGACGGCGAGAAAACCGACGACTTCCGGCTAGTCGAAGAAACGGATAACGACGATACCGAGCAAGATACATAGAACGAAAGGCGGCACCGAACATGGTTCAAGCGTTTATGATACATCCCGAAACTTATACGACCTTCGATGACGAAGACGAGCTTTTGGAGCAATGCAAGGAATGGGGCTTGCTGTCCGAGAAAGCGGTCAAAACCAAGGTCTTTTATTACAAAGGCGGCGGCGCGAACATGACCTGCAGCATCGTCGGCTACGTGGACAAGATGACGGCTGTCATCGAGTTTGACAACAAGCAGCTGCACTGCATCCACCCTTCTTATCTCAAGGAAATGCAGGCTGCAGGTTATAGCCAGCGGCTGGCGGCTGGCGCTGAAGATCCGGCTGGAACAGAGGCCGAGACGCAGCAAGAAGAAGAGGCCCAGGCAAGCGCCGAAGCGGCAGCAATCGGAGAAGAAGCAGCGGAAGAGGCTGCACCGAAAACGCCGAAGGCTGCCAAACAGCCCAAAGAGAAAGCGAAAAAAGAAAAAGCCCCGAAGCTGGAGCTGCCTGAAGAGAAAGTCAAAATGATCGCGACCGTTCAAGAGTTCACGACGGTTCCGAACAATTTCTCCGATAATGACGACGAAGTCATCATCTATGAAGCGGTGTCCATTCTCGAGCCTTCCCCGCTCGACATCGGGACGGCTTGGTCCAGCCACAGCAACACGCTGAAGAAGCTGGAGCTGGCCGTCGGCGACACGATCTCCTTCGAGTGCAAAATCGTAGCCAAGAAGCTCAGCAAGCATCCTGTGCCTTACAAGATTAACAATCCTGCCAAGCTGCAAAAGGTTGACGCTGATTAACACGAAGCCACGCCTCCGCTTGGCCATGCAACACGAACAATCATAAGCTTAATCCTGCAGCATCCACGTGCCTGGATTAAGCTCTTTTCACGCTGCCGCGGCAGCAGAGGGATGTGCCTCAATGACGAATATCAACAATTTCAGCTTCAGCGAGATTCCGCTGTACTTCGCTTACCGGCGTCGAACGCTCGGCCATGAACAATATCACGGCACCTTCCACGCGCATCAAGGGGTCGAAATTCTTTATATCCACGAAGGAGAAGGCACGCTGATCGTCGATCAGCAAAGCTACAAGGTCGCAGCCGGCACGCTCTGCATCTTCCAACCGTATCAACTGCACCATATCCAAATGAGTCCGGATACGCCGTTTACACGTTCCATCGTGCACTTCGAGCCTTTCCTGTATGAATCGTATTTCGAGAAATGGCCCGGTTTATTGACGTTTTTCAAGCAAATGTATACAAGCAAGCTGCCGGCCCCCTGCATCTATGACATCGCTGACCCGGAGCCGCTCATTTCTTTGTTTCCCAGTCTGGCGGAGAAGCTGCCGGCATTGCCGAAGCAGGATTATTTGGAAGAATTCTCCTTGTTCCTCGTTACGTTCTTCCGGGCGTTCCGGCAGCTGTGGGAGCGGAGCGAAGTGCAGTTCGCTTCCGGCACGGCGCGCCACAAGCATCAAGCGGAGCGAATACTCACCTGGCTGGAAAGTCATTACACGGAGCCGCTTCGGCTGGAGCACATGGCCGGCGAGCTGCATCTCTCCCCTTACCACCTGTCACATCTGTTCAAAGAGTGCACGGGGAGCTCCATATCCGATTATGTGACGGCGCGCAGAATGCAGCAAGCGGTCATGCTGCTCACATCAACCGAGCAGTCGATCGCCCAAATCGCCGAAAACATCGGCATCACGAACAGCTCTCATTTCTGCAAAACGTTCAAAAGCCGCATGGGCAGCACGCCGCATCAGTTTCGCCTGCAATGGCGGAAGCAGCGCTGAACCGCAGCGCCCAAGCTCATTTCGTTAAAGAAGGTGCAGCCTACGATGGAGCATGAGCTATCTCATTACTATTTTCCCCCGTATATTACGCTGGCCCATATGTTCCATGCGCCCAAGGGTTGGGCGATTCATAACCGGGAGATGACGGAGTTCGTCCTGCAGTATGTTGTGGACGGCTTCGCCCGCTACCCGATCGGTGAGAACGCTTACGAGACACGGCGCGGCGACCTGCTCTTTCACCGCCCGCACGAGCGCCACTCCATCCTAACGGTGGATGACAGCCCTTATGTGTGCATCTCGCTCGTCTTCCATTTCGGCTCCGCTGCATTTCCTTACGACGAGCTGTTCAAACGCCGGCATCTGCTCGGCAACTTCGCCGACCATCCCGTCGAAACGATGCTCTCGCAGCTCGTTTCCCACTACCGGCTGCCCGGGCTCGCGCATCAGCTGCACTGCCAAAGCCTGCTGATGCGCATCTTGGCGGAAGCGGCACAAGACATGGAGGCGCCCGGGCTTCCGGCGAAATCCGATGCGGCGCAGATGCCGAAGCTCGTGCTGATCAAAAATTATTTGAACGACCACTACAACCGGAATATCCAAATAAATGAGCTGGAGAACGTCTCCGGACTCAGCAAAAATTATATTCTCGCACTCTTCCGCAAGCATGTCGGGATGCCGCCGATGCAGTATTTGACGTGGATTCGCGTCAACAAGGCGAAGGAGCTGGCCATTCAAACAAGCCTGTCCGTCAGCGAAATTGCAGGTCGCGTCGGATACGCTGACGTCCATACATTCGGGCGCATGTTCAAGAAAAAGACCGGACAAAGTTTATCCCAGTTTTGTGCGAATTTGATTTATTCATGAAGATTGCCGATCCGATATTCTTTCGGCGGTGGGTTAACCCGTTATTCTACTTTCACTCGCACCTCCAACTCAGTGGAATCACACTCTGCGTCCCGTCCGCCAATCAGCCAGTTCCCTCCGTCATCTCCTCTAACGGACACAGGAGACGCTATTTCACCAACATACTTCCGTTCTCCATTCTACCGGACTGGAGTGACACTATTTGCCCATTTTCAGCCGATTTCCGACATTTCAGGCCAAATAACGGCACCTCAGTCCGTTAGCTCCACAGGTAACCGGAATTCCGGCAAATAACGCCCGCTCAGTCCGTTAGAGCAAACCGACGACGGCAACGTGTCCACACAAAGCGCAAAGTAAAAAGCCAAAGCAAAAAGGCCGCTGCAACAGCGACCTTAACAGCGACCTTCTCACGCGTAAAACGCTACCTTTTCAGCTTTCTCCTGGCTTCCAGCTCTTTCTTCAGCGCCTGCTCGACGGATTCGGCAAGCATATCGAACTTCTCCGCAACGGTATAATTCAGCACCTTCCCGCAATGCGTGCACCGATGCATCTGAAGCTCCGTCATCCTGGAGCAATTCCCGCATCTGATCATGGCAGACTGACCTCCTGTCGAGCGTTACTCGGCATCCGCCGCACAGCGGAAACCAATATTGCCGGTTGAACTGTCCGGCGTATTTTTGCTTCGCGCCGCAACACGGTACCGGTTGCAGTACGATTTGTGGCACAGATAGGAACCTCCGCGCATCACGCGGGCTTGTCCGGAAGGCGGCCCCTGCGGGTTCACGCGCTTTCCTTTGATATGATAATCCGGGCTGAACCAGTCCGAACACCATTCCCACACGTTCCCCGCTACGTTATACAAGCCATACCCGTTCGGCTCAAAGGCGTTAACCGGCGCAGTGCCCGCATAGCCGTCGCTGGCGTTGTTTTTGATTGGAAATTTCCCCTGCCAAATGTTACACATATGCTTGCCGCCCGGCTTCAGCTCGTCCCCCCAAGGATAGCGCTTCTGCACCAGACCGCCGCGCGCGGCAAATTCCCACTCCGCTTCGGTAGGCAGCCTTTTCCCGGACCACTCGCAGTACGCCAGCGCATCCCGGTAAGACACGTGGACCACAGGATGGTCCCATCTGTCCTCGACGTGCGAATCCGGACCTTCCGGATGCGCCCAATAGGCACCTTCGACGACCCACCACCAAGGTGTTTGCTGCACCGCCGACTTCACCTTCTGAGCTGTCGCTTCGGATACGAAAAGGTGGAACACGAAGGACCAACCGAAGGATTCCGCTTCCGTCCGGTAACCTGTTTCATCGACGAATTGCTTGAACTCCCGGTTCGTTACCGTGCACGGATCTATATAAAAAGGCTTAATCGTGACCTCGCGCACCGGTCCCTCACCGTCAGCGGGAAACCCTTCCTGATCGTCCGTTCCCATCAGATAGGCACCGCCGCTTATATAGATCATCTTGGACTTGTCCAGCGGCTGCCTGACGATCCCGCCATTCTCCTTCTCGCGATAAGCAGGTTCTGCATGTACCTGCGCTGCGGTCTCCCGGCCGGCAGAACAACATGATTTGTTAGCTTCCAAAGCAAACAACCTCTCTTCATAACAAAATGATGATGGCACCCTATGAAATACTCGACATAAATAATGCTCCTCTTATACAGCTAAGCATATCACCTTCCGCACAAACAAGAAAGGTCAGCCCGCAAGTACCGGGCTGACCTTTCTCTATCAATCTCCTATTGAGGCGGTTGATTTGCGCACGACTAGCTTCGGCTCAAGCACATGCGCCGGCTTCGCTTCCGACGGATTCGTCAGCTGCCCGATTAACAGATCGACAGCCAGCTTACCCATCGCCTCGATCGGCTGAGCGACCGTCGTGAGCGGCGGGTCCGTGACGGAGGCCAAGATCGTATCGTCGAAGCCGACGATAGACAACTCCTCCGGCACGCGCACGCCGAGCTCCTTGGCGGCTTGCAGGGCGCCTATCGCCAGCAGGTCGTTGCAGCAGAACAGCGCTGTGGGACACTCGGCCTGCCGCAGCAGCTCCAGCGTCTGCCGCTTGCCGCCCTGCAGCAGATCGAAGCCGCCGGGCTTCACCCAGGCGTCCGGCAGCTCGCAGCCGGCTCCGGCCAGCGCGTCGCGGAATCCGCGAATCCGCTCCCGGGAGGAGCTGACCTTCAAGTGCTCGGCCAGCACGGCGATCCGGGTATGGCCAAGCGCCAGCAAATGCTGCCCGGCCAGCTTGCCGCCGTCGAAGTCGCCGACGTGCACCGTCTGCACATAGGCGCTCGGCATCTCCCGGGCAATCGACACGATCGGCACCGATTTATCGACCAGAGGAGCGAGCAGCTCCAGATTGTCCATCCCGGTACCGATAATCATGCCGTCCACGCTTTTCTGCTGCAGCAGCGTCAAATACCGCTCGATACGCTCATCTTCGTTATGTGTGGAACAAATCACGATACTGTAGCCGAGCTTATGCCCCTGATCCTCCACCGCATGCGCGATTTCGGCAAAGAACGGATTCGAGATATCGGGCACAAGCAGTCCGAGCGTATAGGTCCTTTTGCCGGTCAGAGCCGCTGCGATCACGCTGGGACGGTAATTCAAGCGCTCCATCACGGAGAAAATTTCGTTGCGCCGCTCTTCGCTGATCTTCCCTTTTCCGTTAATCACTTGCGAAACGGCTGCTATGGATACGCCCGCTTCACGGGCCACATCATAAATGGTTGCCTTCATTTGCTTCTCCCATCACTTTCACATTATGTTCTATTATGCTCAGAAGGCACCTAAGTTGCAACCCGCAGGCAATAACCATTCGCTTCCCACACCGCTATTCGCGAGGCTTCGCCATTAACCAGGCATGATCGGGATCGTTGTGAAACTTCCATGTGCGGACAGGGCCTGCCATCACATTCAAATAATATACTTCATAGCCCGGCGGCGCGCAGACGGGATGGTAGCCCTTAGGCACAAGCACCGTTTGCCCGTCACGAACGATCAGCGTCTCGTCCAGCGAGCGATCGTCCGTGTACACCCGTTGAATCGCGAAGCCCTGCTCGGGCTGAACATGGAAGTAATAGGTTTCTTCCAGCAGCGATTCGTCAGGCAGGGAGTCGCGGTCATGCTTATGCGGCGGATAGCTGGACCAGTGGCCGTCCGGCGTGAAAACTTCCACGACTAGAAGGCTGTCCGCAGACTCCTGTTCCGGGAGAATGTTATGGATTTGGCGCTCGATATGGCCGTATCCGCGAGTCTCAATGCCGACCTGCGACGGCTCGATGAGTCTTGCCGGATAACGCCCGAAGCCGGGAGCGGCACATACCGCCAGCTCCACATCCGTCAGCGCAGTGACCTCGTAGCGATCCTCATTCGGCACATACACGGAATAAGGCGGAATTTTCTCGAAAACGCTCATCCGCTGCCCGATTCCCCGCCACGCTGCCAGCTTCGTCGAAACATCCGCTTTCCCGCTAAGCAGGACAAGGCACACTTCCTGGCTTCCCGTTTCACGCCGCAGAGATGCTCCCGCTGCCACCTTCACGACCTCAAAACCTACGTATTCCCAGCCGGCGGACGCCGGCGTGACGCTCAGGACGACGCCTTCGCCATCCGCTTCTTTGGCTTTTACAATTAAATCCGGCATACTTCCTTCACGCCTCCTTATTGAACGACAGGCTGCTGCGTCCGCAGTTCATTAATTTCGTTGATTTTCACAGGGCGCTTCAGCTGGCTCGACAGCTTCGCAGCAAGCGCGATGCGCTCCGCCTGCAAGCCGTCAAACCCTTCTACCGCAAGCGGACGCCCGCCGGTCAAGCTCTCGATGAACATTTGCGTCTCCAGCGTGTAAGCGGCATTATAGCGCTCCAGGAAGAAATGCAGCGGCTTATCCCGCATAATTCCTTCGGCCGTGGCAATTTCCGCCGTATTCGGATGATCGTTCGTCACAGCGACGCTGCCCTTGGAACCGAATACTTCGACTCGTTGATCATAGCCGTATACCGCTTGGCGGCTGTTGTCGATGACGCCGAGCGCACCGTTCGCGAAGCGAAGCGTCACAATCGCCGTATCGACATCGCCATGCTCGGCGAAGACCGGGTCGATCAGCACGTTGCCTTGCGCGTACACTTCCTCTACCTCGGAGCCGGTGACATAACGGGCCATATCAAAGTCGTGGATCATCATATCCATGAAAATGCCGCCGGATACTTTGATATAATCCGCATGGGGAGGATTCGGGTCGCGTGAAGTGATTTTCACGATGTGCGGCTGGCCGATCGTACCGCCATGCACATGCTCGCGAACCCTGATGAAGTTATGATCGAACCTGCGGTTGAACCCGATCTGCAGCTGTACGCCTGCTTGGCGCACAGCTTCAAGCGCCTCCTCGGTTTGTGCAATGTCCATGGATACCGGCTTCTCGCAGAAAATATGCTTGCCCGCTTGAGCCGCCTTCTTGATCAGCGGCACATGCGTATCCGTCGACGAGCAAATGAAAACAGCATCGATGTCGGGATTCGCGAGCAGCACATCGCTGTCCTGCACGACCTGTCCGATCCCTCTTTCAGCCGCCCACGCCGCCAGCTCCGCTCCGGCGAATAAATCGCTGACCGCGACAACTTCGACTTGGGGCAGCCTTAATAAATTGTCGGTATGAATTTTTCCGATGCGTCCGGCACCGATAATGCCTACTCTAATTTTGTTCATAGTCCGAATCCTCCCGCTTTCCCTGCGCTCCCGAACAACTGGATCTTCGCCTTCACTGCAGCCTTAATCGCTTCCCGCGCCGGTATCAAGTAATTGCGAGGATCATACGCTTCCGGGTGCTCGTTCAAATAGTTCCGAATCGCCGCCGTGCAAGCCGCTTGGTTATCTGTATTGACATTGATTTTGCAAGTGCCTAAAGCAATCGCTTGGCGGATTTCTTCCTCCGGCAGTCCGCTGCCGCCATGCAGCACGAGGGGCAGACCGGTCAATCGCTGAATCTCCGCCATCCGCTCAAAGCCCAGCTTAGGCTGGCCGCGGTAAGGTCCGTGAACGGAACCGAGAGCGGGGGCCAGGCAGTCGATCCCGGTCTGATACACCAGCTTCACGCACTCCTCCGGGACCGCATACATCCCCTCGGCTTCGTCCACGACCAAGTCGTCTTCGCGCCCCGTAATTCGCCCAAGCTCCGCTTCCACGGTCGCGCCAAGGACATGCGCGACTTGCGTCACCCGCTGTGTGAGCTCGATATTCGCCTCAAGCGAATGATGCGACGCATCGATCATAACCGAGGTGAATCCGGCGTGAATCGCTCTCACGCAGACCTCGTACGTCGAGCCGTGATCCAGATGCAGGGCAACCGGGACCGTAATGCCGTAATGCTCGATGAGACTCTTCACCATCCCGGCGATGCAGGGAAGGCCGCCCATATATGGAATGTACGGCTCGCTGACACCGAGAATGACAGGCGCCTCCTCTTCCTGCGCCGCTTGCAGAATCGCCTGCGTAAATTCCAAGTTATTCAAATTAAACTGCCCGACAGCATACTTCTCCTTGAGCGCCGCTTGCAGCATATCTTTCATCGAAACCAGCGTCATGCTTCCACCCCTTGTGCGTATCTGTGCGACTTATGATTTGAGCTATGGCGTTACCAACGGGCTGTTACCATTTTCTTGCGTGTATAAAATTCAACGCCATCCATGCCGTTCGCATGAAGGTCGCCATAGAATGATTTCTTCCAGCCGGAGAATGGGAAGAACGCCATCGGTGCCGGTACGCCGAGGTTAACGCCCAGCATGCCCGCATCGATTGTATCCCGGAACTGCCTTACGGCGCTTCCGCTGTCCGTGAAAATACAAGCGCCATTGGCAAAATCCGAGGCGTTCGCCAAAGCAATCGCGTCTTCCAGCGTTTCAACTCTTACGATGGAAAGCACCGGAGCGAAAATTTCATCCTTCCAAATTTTCATCCCGCACTGCACCTGATCGAAAATAGTCGGCCCAACGAAATATCCTTCACCGCCGGCTGCCGCATCTTGGCGACCGTCACGCAGGAGCAAGGCCCCTTCCTGCTCGCCGGACTGAATGTACTGCAGCGTTCGGTCCTTGTGCGAGCCCCGGATTACCGGACCAAGGAAAACACCTTCCTCGTTGCCGTTGCCGATCGTAATTTTGTCCGCCGCTTCAACCAGCTTCTGAACGAGCGCATCGCCGACACCGCCGACGGCGACGACTACCGAGCACGCCATACAGCGTTCGCCGGCAGAGCCGAAGGAAGCATTGATAATTTCTTTCACCGTCAGCTCCAGATTGGCGTCCGGCATGACGATCGAGTGATTTTTGGCGCCGGCCAGCGCCTGCACCCTTTTGCCGTGAGCGGATGCCGTAGTGTAAACGTACTCGGCGACAGGCTGCGAGCCGACGAACGATACCGCTTTGATAACCTTGTGCTCCAGAATGCCGTTCACCACATCATGTGCGCCATGAACAACATTCAACACCCCGGCCGGCAAGCCTGCTTCGATGAACAGCTCAGCCAACCGGTTCGCCAGCAGCGGCGTACGCTCGGACGGCTTCAGGACGAACGTGTTGCCGCAAGCAATCGCCAGCGGGAACATCCAGCATGGCACCATCATCGGGAAGTTGAACGGCGTTATGCCGCCGACCACGCCAACCGGATAGCGGTACATGCCGGATTCCAGACCCGTTGCGATATCCGGCAGCTGCTTGCCCATCATGAGCGTCGGCGCGCCTGCTGCGAACTCGACGCACTCAATGCCGCGAAGCACTTCGCCATAGGCTTCCGTGTAGCTTTTGCCGTTCTCTTGGGTCACGAGGCGGGCCAGCTCTTCCCAGTGATCCACGAGCAGCTGCTGGTACTTGAACAAAATGCGCGCTCTGCGCGGAACCGGAGTAGCGCTCCAAGCCGGAAATGCTTGCGCGGCCGCTCGCACAGCCTGGTCTACGTCCTCTTTGGTGGAGATCGGTACCTGCGCGATAATTTCTTCTGTTGCCGGATTATAAACAGCTTCGGATTGTGTCGAGGCCGATGTCACCCATTTCCCGCCGATCAAGTTTTGCAATACTGCTGTCATCGTAAAATCCCCTTTCATTTATGGCCGGATATGCAATCTATGTTAGGAAGCCGTAATTTCATTGCGGTTGCAGCGTTCGATATAATCATGCACCTGCTCGGCCGTAGGCATCGCATCGGAGCAGCTGTGACTGGATATGACGATGCAGGCGGCAGCGCTGCCGAATTCCATGCTCTTCTCCAGCGTCCAGCCCTGCATGACGCCATAGAGGAAGCCGGCAGCATAGGAGTCCCCTGCGCCGAACGTCTTGACGACTTTGGCCGGGAAGCTTTTGGCCCGGTGGCCTTGACCGTCCTGGGTATAGGCGATGGAGCCTTCCTTCCCATGCTTGATAATGACGATTTTGGCAGCGTAATCGAACCATTTGGCAGCTGTCACCTTGTCGTCGTGAGCGTCATTATTCTCGAAGCGCTCCATCATATCGAACTCTTCGCGCGTGCCGAGGATGATGTCGCATTTTTCCGCTGCCAGGTTATAATAAACCGCCGTTTCCTCCGGCGATGTCCATGTGTACGGACGGTAGTCAAGGTCGAAAACGATCACAGCGCCATGCTTTTTGGCATAGCTCAATGCTTGGAAAACCGCTTCACGCGATGGACTTTTGGCCAGCGCCGTCCCGGAAATCAGGAGCACCTTCGCCTTCGCGATCAACTCTTCCTGCACCTCGCCAGGTGTAAGCTTCAAGTCAGCCGCGTTGTCACGGTACATGAGAATGCTGCAATCCGTCGGACTTTTGATCTCGGTGAAAGCAAGCCCTGTCACGGCGCCGGTCGTATCCGTCACCACATTCGCCGTATCGATCCCGTTACGCTGCAAATAGTCCGCAATGAAGCGGCCCATCTGATCGTTGGCGATTTTGCCGATGAAAGCCGTATCCAGTCCCAAGCGTGCCATGCCGATCGTAATGTTCGCAGGCGAGCCCCCGACGTATTTCGTGAACGTCATCGTTTCCTCCATCGGCCGATGAATCTCGTTCGCATTCAAATCGATGCACAAGCGTCCGATGGCTGCAAAGTCGAGCGTCTTATTCGTAGGAAAGGTTACATAAGTCATGGATTCTCTACCTGCTTTCTTGGGATATGATAGTGTGGATAAAATCAAGCGACTTCTTCGCATAGTCATAAGCGGGATGCGCAGCGGGATCCTGCTCCCCTTCCAGCATCGCCCAGCCGCTATACTTACGGTCAAGCAGCTCCCGGAAAATCGGGGCAAAATCCAGACATCCGTCGCCCGGAACCGTGAACACGCCTTGACGGATGCACGTTACGAAATCCGCGTTCGCCGCGCGTGCCTGATCCAGCACCTCCTGACGAATATCTTTCAAATGAATATACGCAATCCGGTCGTAATGCTTGCGCAATACTGCAAGCGGGTCTGCGCCGCCGTAATACGCGTGCCCGGTGTCGAACAATAAGTACACAAGACGGGGATCGGTCAGCTCCATCAAACGGTCAATCTCTTCCGGCCGCTCCACCGCCGTGCCGCCGTGATGATGATAGGTCAACTTGAGTCCGTATTCCTGCGCAATCGCTCCTGCTGCATTCAAGCCCTCAGCCAGCGAGGACCAAGCCGCATCGTCGAAACGCAGCACTTCCTTCTCATGCGGCGTACGTCTGGGGTCAAAGTGCAGCGATCCCCCGACCTCGCAGGTGGAGATCACCTTGCTGCCCATCCCCTGCAGAAATTCCACATGCTTGCGGTAGGCCTGCAGCTCCTCTTCGCGGTACGCAGGATCGGAGAACAGCACCGATTTCCATTGCGAAACGAGCTGGATGCCGCGCTTCGCCAGCTCTTCCTTGAGCAAGGCAGGATCTGTCGGGTATTTACGCCCCATCTCCGTGCCTGTCAAGCCAAGAGCTTGAATCTCGTCAACGATTTGCTCGAACGTGGTGTCCGCTCCGTGCTCCTTCACATCTTCGCCGACCCAGTTAATCGGATGAATGCCTAATTGAAAAGGCAGCTTGCCCATGTCGCTTTCCCCTCTCATTCAGATGATCGTGACTGCCCGTTCGCGGGCCTTCATGTTCTCGTGAGCCTTCACAACTTTACTGGAGACGGATACCTCCGGCACGCCTACATTCCACCAGGATTCGTAACCGTCCGTATTCGTGCCCGGAACGACCGCGATTTCGACCAGCGTTGTGATCTTCTCTTCTTTGGCTTGTTCAAGCGCTTGTTGCAGCTCCTCAGCCGTAGTCGCTTTGTAAGCTTGAGCCCCAAGACTGCGGGCATGCGCGGCGAAATCGATGCTCATGAATTCACCCGTCAACCGGCCCGTTTCCTGCGAGCGGTAGCGGAATTCGTTCCCGAAGCCGTCGCTGCCCTGGCTTCGCTGCAGATTATGAATGCATTGGAAGCCGTGGTTATTGAACAAGAGCACCGTGATTTTACGCCCTTCTTGCAGGGAGGTTACCAGCTCCGAATGCATCATCAGATAGCTGCCGTCGCCTACGAGCGCATAGACCTCGCGGTTAACCTCCGCAAGCGCGGCGCCGAAGGCTCCGGCAATTTCGTAGCCCATGCAGGAGAAGCCGTATTCCATGTGGTACGTCTTCGGTTCCGCCGAGCGCCACAACCTGTGCAAATCGCCGGGCAGACTCCCCGCCGCGCACACGATGACCGATGTGGGAGCGATCGTTGCGTTGATCACGCCCAACGCCCGCGTTTGGGCAAGGCCCGACTCATGCTCCGCTGCGTACAGGCGGTCGACCTCGGCGTCCCATTGCTGCTTGAGCGCGGCAATTTCCCCGCTGCCATAGCCGGTCTTGTAGGCCGCTTGTGCAAGCGCTTGCTGCAAAGCGCCGAGCCCCTCGCGTGCATCGGCTGAGATGGCCGTGCCGCTAAGCTTCGCTGAGTCGAAGCTGCTAACGTTGATGTTGACGAACTGCACGTCAGGATGGGCAAAGGCCGACTTCGACGATGTCGTGAAATCGGAATACCGCGTGCCCACGCCGATGATGACATCCGCTTCCTGAGCCAGCCGGTTGGCCGCAAGCGCGCCCGTCACACCGATCGCGCCGACGTACAGCGGGTGGTTCCAAGGCATGCTGCTCTTGCCGGCTTGCGTCTCGGCTACGGGGATGCCGAACGCTTCCGCGAAGGCGGTAAGCTCGCTCGAGGCGGACGCGTACAGCACCCCGCCGCCTGCGATGAGGAGCGGCCGGCGCTTGCCTTGGATCAGCTGTGCCGCACGCGCTACCGCAGATTCGGCGGCCGGCCGGCGGTCGATATAATGGACTTTCTTATCGAAGAAAGTTAAAGGATAATCATACGCCTCTGCCTGCACGTCCTGCGGCAGGGCAAGGGTCACCGCTCCGGTATCGGCCGGATCGGTCAGGACCCGGATTGCCTGTACGGCAGCGGTCATCAGCTGTTCCGGCCTTACGATCCGGTCCCAATATTTGCTCACCGATTTGAAAGCATCCGTCGCGGAAATCGTGTAATCCTGAACGGACTCCAGCTGCTGGAGCACGGGGTCCGGCTGCCTCGAAGCGAAATTATCCCCCGGCAGCAGCAGCACGGGAATCCGGTTCACCGTCGCCGTTGCCGCGGCTGTAACCATATTGAGCGCGCCTGGGCCGATCGAGCTCGTGCACGCATAGATTTGGTGCCGGTTCCGCTGCTTTGCGAAAGCGATTGCAGCATGCACCATGCCTTGTTCGTTCTTGCCCTGCACATAGGCAAGGCTGCCGGCGCTGCGCTCCAGCGCTTCGCCAATTCCCGTTACGTTACCGTGGCCGAAAATGCCGAAAACGCCTTCAACAAACTTCTGCTCAACGCCGTCAACCGAAATATACTGGCTGTCCAAAAATCGCAGCAGAGCTTGGGCCATCGTCAATCGGATTGTGCTCATGGGTATCACGATCTCCTTTTTTCTCCCGAGGGATTAAGCGCTTAATCTCTCATAGTCTAAGCGCTTGATCCCCTTCTAGGTTAAGCGCTTAATTTGATATTACTACAGCTCTTCGAATGCGACAACTATTTTTTTCCTGCGTATATGTTCTTACACATAAAGTCTATTTCCGGTAACTGGCAAATATGTTGATTACGCGAGGGAATACGCTGAAACGAGGTGCAGAATACATGAGAAATATACGAATCTTCTCCCTCATCGCACTGGGCTGCGGATGGATAGGACGGCTGATAGACTTGAAGGCCGGCATGGATGCCGGCGGCAGTCTGGGGCAGCTCCTATGGATCGTCTGCCCGCTGTTGTGCATGGTTGTGCTGCGGGCGTTCGGGGGCGATGGCTGGAGGGACCTGGGGATTCGGCCGCAGGTCCGCGAACAAGCGCTCTTTTACGCGATCAGCCTCCTGTTCTCCCCCTGCTGCGCACTGCTCATGATGTGGATCGTTCAAGCCAATGGACTCGGTACCGTCACGTTCTCAGCACCGGTTCTGGCTGCGATCGGCACGGCTTTGCTGCCCAGCTTGCTCAAAAACCTATTCGAAGAATTCGCCTGGCGCGGTTATTTGGCCCCTAAGGTATACGGGCGAGGTTGGCCTACATGGCTGGCCCACGCGTACGTCGGCCTGATCTGGGCGGCCTGGCATTTGCCCTACCTGTATCTGTTCGTAGATCCGACAGCCGATTGGTTCTATCCGCGTTTCCTGCTCGGTATCGCCGCACTCTCCGTCGTCTATGGGGAGATCCGGCTCCTGACAGGCAGCGTATGGCCGGCGGTCGTCATGCATGCGGCCGGTAATGCCGTTATCGACACGCTCATTCTGCGCAAATACTTCGTCATATCCAAGGAATATGAATATATCCTGATGCCAAGTCCTGACGGCCTGCTCGCCATCGTGTTCGCCGCCTTGACCGGCTGCTGGCTGTATGTCATCCGCATGCGGCGGTCTGCTAGCTCCTCAGCCGGCTGACACAGGCGAGTTTTCCCCTGCCGTGCAGGCAGCTCGGGGTCATCGGCGTAATCAACCCCGGATTGCCCCCGGCGGAAACGGCAAAAAAAGACATTCACCGGCCGAACCGTTCGTTCACCGGGAATGTCTCTCATCTTCTATTTCACAAGTCCGTGCGGATCGATAACGTACTTGCGTGAAACTCCGCGATCGAACGCCTGATAGGCATCCGGCGCCTCCTCCAGTGAAATCTTCGTCGCATTCACGGCTTTGGCGATTTGCGCCCGGCCGCTAAGGATAGCCATCATCAGATCGCGGTTATACTGCATGACCGGCGTTTGGCCTGTGACGAACGTATGAGATTTCGCCCAACCGAGTCCGATGCGAATTTTGAGCGTGCCGATTTTGGAATCTTCATCGACGGCACCGGGGTCGCCGGTTACGTACAATCCCGGAATGCCAAGTCTTCCGCCGGCTCGTGTAACTTCCATGATGGAATTGAGCACGGTTGCCGGCGCTTCTCCATGCGCCTTCCCATGGCCATGCGCCTCGAAGCCTACGCAGTCAATCGCGCAATCCACTTCAGGCACGCCCAGTATCTGCTCGATTTGCTCCGCCAAATTCGCGTGCTCCCGCAGATTGACCGTCTCGCAGCCGAAGCTCTTCGCTTGGGCAAGCCGTTCGGCGTTCAGATCGCCGACGATGACGACCGCTGCGCCCAGCAGCTGTGCGGAATGTGCCGCAGCCAAGCCGACTGGGCCGGCCCCTGCCACATACACGGTTGAACCCGGTCGAACGCCGGCGCTAACCGCCCCATGATAACCTGTAGGGAAAATGTCCGAAAGCATCGTGAGATCGAGAATTTTCTCCATCGCCTGCGCTTTGTCCGGGAATTTCAGCAGTTGGAAATCGGCGTAAGGCACCATCACGTACTCGGATTGTCCGCCAACCCAGCCGCCCATGTCCACATAGCCGTATGCCGAGCCGGGACGGTCCGGGTTCACGTTCAAGCAGACGTTCGTGTTGCGTTCTTTGCAGTTGCGGCATCGCCCGCAAGCGATATTGAACGGCACGGAGACCAGATCGCCTTTGCGGATAAACTCCACATCACGTCCGACCTCGATCACTTCGCCGGTAATTTCGTGTCCTAGAATAAGCCCGGAAGGCGCCGTCGTTCTGCCTCTCACCATGTGCTGGTCGCTTCCGCAAATATTCGTTGTGACCACTTTCAGAATAACGCCATGCTCACATTTCCGACCGACGTTTAATGGGTTGACGCCAGGCCCATCGTGCAAGACGAGGTCCGGAAATGCCGTATCCCGCACTTCCACGCTTCCCGGTTTGTTATACACAACCGCTCTGTTTCCTGCCATACGCGTATTCCTCCAATTGAAAATAGGTTTGTGGATAAAGCGTTTCCATAAGTACAATGCATTTCAATATATGAGACAAGCCGGCCGAAGTATTCGTCTTCGTCCTACTTTTCATTGTACAGCCCTTCCGGGACGAAGTAAGTAGCCAATACTATCAATCTAGTGGCCGAAATCACCATCATGCAGCCGAAAAAAAGAGCCTGCCGTCAGCTCTTCAACTAAGAAGACGCCGACATGGCAGAGCTCTTTTAGCGAAACTATTGATGGGTAACCGAGTACTCATACACCCAATTCTCGGCATATGCGTCCGGACTCTCGCCCGGTGCTGTGGAGTCGTTGGATTGGGTGTAGTTGCCGATTTTGAAGAAGCAGCCTGTCACATCTTTCGTTTGCGTATAAGGTACGGGTTGACCATTGTACTCATAAGAAATCACACCGTTCGCGACGATGATTTTCACCGTAAATAATGTCCCTAGCGTATAGTTGCTATCGAGCAAATAGCCGTGCGAATTGTTTCCGTCCGTGATGTAAATTTTGGCCGTCGTCGATACGCCGCCGGGATTGTTCCCCTCCACGCGGAACACGGTTACGTCATCGTCGCCGTCATGAATTTGTCCGACAACAGTGTGCGGTTTCACAGTCGTCAGGTGAGTGACCTTTTGCTTAATGTACATAGTATGTGTCTTGCCGTCGTTACTTCCCCAGGCCATCTGGCTGCTGGAATCGCCGCTCGTATATAGATCTTTCATCTCACGAAGCTCACTTCTCGGGTTGTTGGATCCGGAGGTCGTGACAGCGCCATGGTTGGCCCGGAATTGAACCGCATAGCCGTCGGCATCGTGCACCACTTTGAACCAAGGGTCAATGGAGTACGTATCAAGGGCAGGTTGCAGCACTTCCAAGGGGCTTGTGGAACCCGATTGTTTCGGAATCGGGAGTGTGATCTTCCAATTTTTCAAGTAAAGGACTTGGGAAGGCAGCGTTGGTGCGTTTGGCGGCGTAGATGTTGGTGCGGGAGTCGTAGTAGGCGTTGGGGTTGGCGTCGAGCCTGAGCTGCTGTCCAGTGTAAAATCATCAAAACGGGCGTCCGAAGACGTTGTTCCTCTGGCGAAAATGACGGCGCTCGTATTGGACGCACCGGTCGTAAAGTTGACGGTAAACTGCGTCCAGGCTGATGTGCTGCCGCCGGCTGTGACTTCGTTGCCGCCGTACGAATTCACTCCGATGACACCTGATCCGAGGATCCAGGCTTTGAGTGTATAGCTCGTATTGGCCGTCAGCCCGGAAATCGTTTGCTTATAACCGCCGCCGGTGTCGGTCGATTTCGCCGAACGGCTGCCGCTATGAGAGTCGCTGGTGGAGATCGCAGCGGAACCGACCTTGGTCCACCCGGTTGCATCGCTTTCAAAGCCGGGGTTGGCGATGGCGATTGAAGCTGCCGTCACCGAAGTGACGCTGCTGAAGATAAGTGCCGTCGACAGAAGTAAAGAGAGCATCACCAAGTAATG
The DNA here is from genome assembly GCF_031456485.1 of Bacillus sp. 3255. NCBI lineage: Bacteria > Bacillati > Bacillota > Bacilli > Caryophanales > Bacillaceae > Bacillus > Bacillus sp. 3255. Next base: position 59,063 of record NZ_JAVDUS010000012.1, on the reverse strand, counting down.
AATCGGTTTGATGAACATAAGTCGCATAATAATCCTCCTCGTCTCTCATTCATATACAAGACTGGATTTCTGTGCACACACACTTCCACTTTTCGAGCGATCAGACGATTTGAGCCTTCGGGAACATCGGATGATGAAATTGACGGCATGCACTTGACAGCTTCCCACCCCCTTCTATGTTCGAATTGGAATGATCAATTTCATGTAAGCGCTTAACATTGTTCATTATAGTTGCTTATTTCCCGTTTCTGGTAGTGTTTTCTTTAGGTTCACTTGTGTTATTCATCGTATAGGCGCACAAAAAAACCGTCAGCGGATGAACTTCATCTCCCATGTTAGACTTAGTCTCTAACCATTAGAGTGTAGTTCAGCAGCTGACGGTTTTTAGTGGTTCGACGCTCACTCTGGAGAGCGGCATGCCCATGCGGGATCGCCAGGCCCGGCTAACGGACACAGATGCCGTTATTTGCGCGAAAAACATCGCTCTTCGATTCTAACGGACACAGATGCCGCTATTTACTATCAGCGGGGCCAAATCAGCCCCAATTGAGCAAAATAACGTCTCTGGTGTCCGTTAGGTGGCTAATTCGGCCCTTTTGCCTCGAATAAGGGCTGCTGTGTCCGTTAGCGAGGTGCGCGCTCTCTCTGACTCCGGCTCCTTCGACCTAGCTCACGCTGGATCGGTGCCTTTGCCGCTAGCCCGCTCTGCCTCCGGCTCCTTAGACCTAGCCCGCGCTGCCCCAGCGCTCCTCACCGCTAGCTCGCGGCGCTGTCAATTCCGCACCAGCTGCGCCGGCTCCCCGCTCGCCGCCTCGTCAATCTCCCGCAGCTCTTCGGCGGTGAGCTTGTCGCTGAGCGCCGGCCACACATCCGTGATATGATGCGGCTTGGAGGCGCCTAGTATCGCGGATGTGACGCCCTCTCGGCTCAGCACCCAGCCGAGCGCCAGCTGCGCCAACGACCAGCCCTTGCGCGCTGCGATCGGCTTCAGCCGATCGACGATGCGGAAGTGCCGCTCCTGCTCAAGCAGCGCCTGCAGCCGCTTCTCGTTCGCCGCTCCCCGCGTTCCCTCCGGCGGCTCCGCGCCGAATGTGTACTTCCCGGTCAGCAAACCGCGGCCGAGGGGGCTGTAAACGATGACGCCGACGCCCTCGGAGATGGCGAACGGCAGCAGCTCCTGTTCAATGCCGCGCGCGATCAGGCTGTATTCCGGCTGAACGCTCTCGAAGCGTTCAAGCCGCTGCAGCGCCGAGATGCCGTGCGCTTTGGCAAGCTGCCAAGCGGCGTAGTTCGATGCGCCGATATAACGCACCTTCCCTTGCCGGACAAGGTCGTCGAGCGCCCGCAGTGTTTCTTCCAGCGGCGTCTGCTCATCGAATCTATGTACTTGATACAAATCGATATAGTCGGTCTTCAGCCTGCGCAGGCTGTTCTCTACCGCCCGATGAATATGGTAGCGGCTTTGCCCGGCATCGTTGGGCCCCAGCCCTACGCGGCCATGCACTTTGGTAGCCAGCACGATATCATGACGGCGCGCCCCCAGCAAGCTGCCGAGAATCGTCTCGGACTCACCGGTGGCAAGCGGGTTGTTCGTGTCCATGCCGGAGCCGTACACATCCGCCGTATCGATGAGGGTAATCCCCGCATCCAACGCCGCATCCAGCACTTCGGCCGACTCCTTCTCCCCGATCCATCTGCCGAACGCCATCGTGCCCAAGCTTATTTCCGATACCCGCAAACCGGTTCTGCCTAAACGTCTTTGTCCAATACTCATCCCTTCATCTCCCTGTCATCGTCGTTTTCCTGCATTCATTCCAACATGTGCCAGCCTGTCTCGGAAGTCATACAACGCAAAAAGGAGGCAGTCCAAGCCAGGATTGCCTCCGTCCATACGGTAGGTGAAATGATACAGTCAAAACCGAGCTCTCCACTCGGAATAACTTCATCTTATCACCTCGTTGAATAATCGTCAATCGGTCAGAGTCGAGCTCTCGGAGCCGATCCCTTGTCCGTTCATTTCATCACGTAATACCTGACGATGTATTCATCCAATTGCTGGCTGATCGCGACGACCTTCTCATGAGTGAAGCATCCGTGCAATTCAGCCTCCTGGATCATTTTTAGTCGCAAAGCTTCAATTTTTTTCAGAAGTAACTCCATCGCCATTTTCACACCAATTCTGTTCTTTTTCGTTAGTAACCCCATTATATACGAGGATGCCGCAGAAGTTTGTAAAAGTTTGTCGACGTAATTCAACGAATTTATGAAATTTTTTTTCAAAGAATTGAAACGTTGTAATCGTAGAATATACTAGATTCTTGGCAGCTCGATTTCGACGGTGGTCCCGGCATCCAGCTTACTGAGAATCTTCATCGTCCCTTGATGGGCCTCGATAATGCGATAGCAAACCATAAGTCCCAAGCCCGTTCCCTCCTCCTTCGTGGTGAAGAAAGGATCTCCCAACCGGGGCAGAAGCTCATCTGGAATTCCAGCGCCGGTATCGATAATTTTGACGGTTAGCCGGCTATGACCGAGCGGTTGCAGAACGACTCGAATGCTGCCGCCTGCCGGCATCGCCTCAACGGAATTTTTGATCAAATTGATAAAAACTTGCTTTAATTGGCCCTCATCGCTGTTCACCAAATACGCCGAATTCCGACTATAAACGAAATGAATATTCACATTATGCAGCAATGCTTGAGGTTCCAGCAAAGAAATGACATTTTCCAGAATGTCACAAACGCTTTTATGAGCAAATCGGCTGCTTTGCGGCTTCGCAATTAGCATAAACTCATTGACGATCGTGTTAATCCGGTTTAATTCGACCAACATAATATCCGCATATTCAACAACTTTAGTAGGCGCCGCACTTTTGATCAGCTGCAAAAAGCCGACAAGCGATGTAAGCGGATTGCGAATTTCATGCGCAATGCCCGCCGCCAGCTGACCGACGACTGACAGCTTCTCCGATTGCCGGAGCATCTCTTCGGCGACCTTGCGCTCCGTAATATCGCGCAGCACGGTTTGAATGACTGGCCGGTCCAGATAAGAATGCAATACGACCGACGAAGCTTCTACCTCAATATGCTCGCCATGCAATCCGAGGAGGTTCACTTCAATGAAAGGGATGAAATTATCCATCAAGACAACTTCTTTGATCCGGCGTGTCACCCTTTCATAATGATCCGGGTGCACAAAATCGTAAACGGATTTCCCGATCAGCTCATCCGGCGCTTGCGCCCCCAGCAATTTCATGCCGATATCGTTGACATAACAAATAATGCCCTCCTGATGAACGACAATCGGTTCCGGAAGCAGCATCATCATGCGCCTATACTCTTCGTCCCGCTCACGAACGATGCTCTCCATCACTTTCTTATGGGTAATGTCCCGGCACAGCAGCTGAATGGATGACTTGCCCAAATATTCGATAGGGACAGCCCGGATCTCCACATCGATCACTTGCTGATCGAGCCGCAGCAGCCTTTTCTCCATCACATCGCTAAAATGCCGTTCTCTGAGAATCAGTTCAATCTGCGCCTGCATCTCTTCACGCTCATCCGGATGGATGAAATCCAAAGCGATACTGCCAAGCAGCTGCTCCGGCGCTTCTGCCCCCACCAGCTTCAGCGCCGCCGGATTCACGTAGGTGATAACGGACTCGCCGTACACGATAATCGGTTCCGGGGACAGCTCGACCAAATTCCGGTACCGTTCCTCGCTTTTCCTCAACTTCTCGTCCTTCCGCTTCCGTTCCGATATATCTCTAGCCACTACCGCTAAGGCAAAAATCGTGCCTGCCGCATCCTTCAGTGGAGAAACGGTGATACTCGCATGAAACGCATCGCCGTTTTTTCGCAGCATTAACGTTTCATAGCATTGTGCGCAATCCCCTTGGGCAACGCGCAGATGAATGCTTTTGACGCGTTCGGCCTCATCGCTAGGGACAGCGATCAGCTGTTTTCCGTATATTTCGCTGTTAGTCCAACCGTACATATGTTCATACGCTTGATTTACCTTCAACACGCGATGATCCAAACCGGTTATGGCAACACTTGCATTTGTGTGGTAAAAGCAGACCTCAAATAGCTGATTGATTTGGTGCATCCAATCCGTTTGCAATACTTCTCTCTCTATCCTTTTATCCATGCTGATACTCCCACCCTATCCATCACACTAGCTGTTAAGTATCAATTCTATATTTCTCTTCATTTTCCTTTCCTTTTGAAAGAAAACACGAAAAGGAGCCGCTCACGGGGAGCCTGCTCCTTGAACTTTATTTCAGTACGCGTTCACTAAATAGCCGAATTAGGGACCGGCTGCTCCGGCGTATGTTCCATGCGATTGTTCAGCCAGTCCTCCAGCGTCGCTACCCGTTCCGGGTATTTGTAGCTGCGAGCCAGGAAGCCTGCGCCATGCTGCGGCATCGGGTCCTGATCGGTAGGCTGATAGCGGAGATCCACGCTCCATCGCACCTCATCCGACCTGTTCGGTGTGGACATATGCAAGCAGCGGTCATTGAACAAGATCGCGCTTCCTGCCGTCACGGGCAGCACGACGGTTTCGGTTTTGCCCAGCTGGCTTTCATGTAAAGCCGTATAACCCGTGCCAGTCTCCGATTCCCGGTGCCACTTCAGTAAGCGCTTACGATGCGTGCGTGGCTTAATATGCAAGCATCCGTTCAATTCATTGGCGTCGACAAGCGGTATCCATACCGTAATTACGGGATTGGAGTTCGCATCCGGCCAGTACGATTTGTCCTGATGCCACGGGACGGCGCCGGCGGCGACTTTCGGAATTTTCGGTCTCGTATTGTAGACCGGGTTGGAGAACAGCTCGCCGCCGATGAGCGATTCCACCGCATCCAGTATTTTGGGATTGCTCATGAGATGGAAGTAACCGGGGATCCGGTCTCTCCAGCTTCTGCCGTAATTCAGGAAATGCTCCGGCGTTAAATCTTGAAAAAGCTCTGCTAACCGGTACTTGAACGGTCTGTCTTCGAGCGTATCCGTAATTAAGCCTGCCTGCAAGAGTTCGTTCGCGATCGCAGACACCTTGGCCGTCATCGCTTCGATCGCCGGGGCCATATCATCTTCCTGTAGTAAATTCGGCAAAACGAGGTACCCTTCCGACTGATAGAAATCGAACTGCTCTTTACTTAAACTTCCGCCTGAATGTTGGGCTGACATCACAATCATTCCTCCTTAGCGTTATTCTACACAATATAAATGTAGCACCTGAGGAAGCAACGGTATTTAGCCGGAGGTTCAAAGATTGATCAAATCTTCCGGCAACTTCTTTTCAAGCAGCAGGAGATCAAGTATAGTAACACTAACGGCTATGTATGGAGGGATGTTCCGTGTCTGCAAGGCATTTAACCGAAATCAAGCCGTCCATTCGGGTGGCTCATCATTATCGCTTCCCAAATGAGAGAAACGGCAGCGAATCGGGACGGATCGGCTACTGCTATGCGTTCCACCTCGTATCCGGCGGCAAAGGTACCGTTACCGTACCTTCCGGCAGCTTCCCGGTCGCGAAAGGCGATCTCCTATATTTCCCTCCGACCATGAAGCATGCCTTTCATTCCGACGCCCTTAGTCCCCTTTCGACATACAATATATACTGCGACCTATGGCAGGCCAACCCGGAAGCCGCCCAACGGCATCTCGTTTGGAAAGATGCCGACTTCGACACCAGTCTGCTTACGGTCATCGTGCCCAATGACGAGCTTGACAGCTTGCCGAGCCTGCTCCATTTGCAGCATCAAAGCCCGATAACGGACTTGTTCGTCCGAGTCGTGGAGAAGTACCAAAGCGACGCCTCTTACTCCGGTGCAATCGCCAAGAGTCTGCTGCATGCTTGGCTGCTGGAGATCGTACAATTCAATCATCATGCACCGTTCGTTGACTTCCGCATCAAGCCGCTGCTTGACGCCATCAACAAGAATGCCGGATCGTACGAAACCTGGCTGCAGATGAGCAGGCTGAAGAAAACGCAGTTTCACCAGCTGTTCAAGCAAGCGACCGGCATGTCACCCAAAGCGTATTGGACTTCCGTGGTCATGAAACAAGCCGCCGCAGCCTTGCGCGAGAGCAATCGCTCGGTTACCGACATCGCCGAAGACTTCGGATACTCTTCCATTCATCACTTCAGCAAGCAGTTCACGCTTTATTTCGGCATTGCGCCGTCCCAATACCGGAACCGGCAGCGGTCATAATCCAAAGAAGCTATCCCGGCAACGGGATAGCTTCTTTGATTATAAAGCGGCGAGCAAACGCTCCCGGTCGCAAGCCCCCATCGCCAAATGAAGCAGGTGAGCCAGCAGCTTCTTCTGCTCCGGATTCAGCCGGGTGAACACACGGGGTTCATGCTGGCACAAATCTCGGATGGCGGCTTCCAGCTCCGCTTTCCTCACGGTGTCCTCCGGCTTGTCCGTAAATGCCGGAAACGCCTTGGCTTCGGCGAATTCCTGAAGCACATGATCGGATAATATTTGCAAATAAGGTCTTCTTTTCAGCTTAATGAACGCATTGATTTCTTCCAGCAGGAATTGAAAGGCGTCGCTTTTCCTGCTGACACCGAAAGCCGCCTCCACCTGACCGCTCTGGTCTTCGCTTTCGAAGTCGAAGTAATCGAAGAGCTTGCTTTGAATATAAACGCTATGATAGAACGAGTCTCCTTTATTATTAAAAGTTGTCGGCTGCTTGTGCTTCTCGTCCCGGTGAGAATCGATGAAATACAATTTCGAATATTCCTGATTGATCCGGTCCTGCCAGCGAACGTATTTGATTTTGAAGACGGTTTGAGTGCCGGGATCAACCAGCGTAAAGCATTCTTTCTCCCCGATCAGGTCCGCGTAATTCAACGGTTCGCCATTCACGCGCAAGGCGAAGCCCTTGTCCGCATGCAGCTCCAGGAACCAGCCGAACTCTTTGCACAGGAAAGCGAGCAATTCCTCTGGAACGAAATCTTTCATTATATTATGAAACGTAACGGTTGTCCCCGGATCATCATCCGTCAGCTCCGCTTGGGTTACTTGGTAGATGTCCAACCGATTGCCGGCAATATGAATCGTATACGTATTCTTGAGGAAACCGTCCTCATAGGTCGTTCTCCAAATCGCATCGGTAGCGAACCGATGAAAGGTCAAGCGTCCGATCCCGTTCTTCCCGTGCATGGCCGAAGTCGTTCGGGTCCGCCTCTCCGGATCGATCCCTTTCTCCGATTCATAGAACGGCGTAAACTTCCGCTCCAGCTCCCTCCTGTCAATGCCATAGCCGTTATCGGCAATGACGATATAATCGATGCCGCCGAGCACATTCGGATGAAGCGTGATGTCCACTTCGGTCGCCTGCGCGTCAAACCCGTTCCAAATATATTCTGAAATGGCCTGCAAATAATCAAATTTACGCAGCGTTTTTTCGATCCCTTTTGAGGATATTTGTATTTTGCCCACAACGATCTCCTCCTTAACGAGTGAACTCTGCCTGCCTCTCTATCATATTCCAAATCTCTCAATCCGTATGTCGATTTCTGAAAGCCTATTGAAATTGATTTTCGACAAAATCGGGATACCGTTTTTAAAATTAATTAACACCAGGTTAACGTTCCACGAATAAAACGGTGCTACGCTTGACGTATCCAGGAACGACAGGAGGGATCCCTATGCGCCTTGCGTTGTTTACCGATACCTATGTTCCTCAAATGAATGGCGTTGCCCTAACGCTAGGACGGCTCACTGACCATCTGCACCGCCGTGGCATCGAACATCTTGTCTTCACGCCGAAGTGCACCGATGAAATGGCTTACTCCGAATTAATCCGCCCCGTTCCGTCTGTCCCATTCTTTCTGTACCCGGAATGCCGGATCGCCCTGCCCAATCTGCTGTCGCTTCGCAGCGAGCTTGACCGATTCCGTCCTCACCTCATCCACTTGGCCACCCCGTTCAATATCGGCTTATGCGGTCTGCACTATGCCCGCAAGCACCGCATCTCACACGTCGCTTCCTACCATACCCATTTCGACCGATATTTGGTTTATTATCGCATGAAACGCGCCATCCCCTTCTACTGGTCCTATATGAAGTGGTTTCATCAGTCCTGCGACGCTATCTTCGCTCCATCCGCCGATACGATCCGGGACCTGCAATCGCAAGGCTTCGCCAACTTGCTGCTATGGTCGCGAGGCGTGGATTGCAGCTTGTACACCCCGGAGCGGAGAAGCGATGCCATCCGCGCGAAGTACGGCATAACCGCTCCGTTCCTTCTCCTCTATGTAGGGCGCATCGCCCCTGAGAAAGATATCGATACGCTAAGCGCCGTCATGCGCGAGATGCCGGACTCCTTGAAGTCACGCGTTCATTGGCTCGTCGTCGGCGACGGTCCGCAGCTCCCCGAGCTGCGCGAGCAGGCTCCCGGCAATGTCACCTTCGCCGGATACAAGCAGGGCGAGGAACTGGCCGAAATCTACGCTTCCTCGGATCTCTTCGTCTTCCCTTCCAGCACCGAGACGTTCGGCAATGTCGTTCAAGAGGCGATGGCATCGGGACTCCCTGTCATCGGCGCGAACAGCGGCGGCGTTCGCGATATGGTTGCGACCGGACGTACGGGCATGCTCTGTACGCCCCGTGAGCCCGAATCGTTCATTCGCGCTATCGAGGCCTGCGTCGACGGCTCCGAGCAGCTGGCCGGTTACCGGCAAGCTGCCAGAACATTTGCTTTGGGCCGCTCATGGGAAGCTATTTTCGACGGCTTGCTTCAGGACTACGCACAAATGATCGATGCCCGGCGCATCGGAAGCAAACCGGGATTCTATACCGCTTAGGAGGGAGGAACTGCCATGCGCTTAACGATTGTGGGAACGGGATATGTCGGGTTGGTGGCTGCCGTATGTTTGGCCAAACTGGGCCATGAAGTCATTGCGGTCGACCGGGAGTCCATTATTCGCGGATTAATGGAGAGGAACCTGCATGTATGGGAACCTCAGCTGGAGACGGAGCTTGAGGCGTGCTGTGCCAGTGGCAGGCTGCACTTCGAGACCGACTTGCTTGCGGCCTTGGCGGACACCGACGCCTTGATGATCGCCGTCGGCACACCTACCCGCGAGGATGGTCATACGAATCTGAGCTACGTGTATGAGGTGCTTGCACATCTGATGCAGTCCGGCGTGTGCCCTCCGCTGGTCATCGTGAAGAGCACCGTGCCGGTCGGCACCTGCGACGAGCTGGAGGAGAGCCTCCATGCGGCCGGACTGCGTACGGAAGTCGCCTTCAATCCGGAATTCCTGCGCCAGGGCAGCGCAGTCCGCGACTTCATAGAGCCCGACAGAATCGTGCTCGGCTGCAAGTCGGCGCATGCCGAGGCTCAGCTCCGGGAGCTGTATGAAGGGATCGAAGCGCCTGTCTATGTCTGCGACAGACGAAGTGCCGAACTGGTCAAATATGCGTCCAACGCCTTTCTGGCGATGAAAATATCGTTCGCCAACATGATGTCCGACGTCTGTGAAGGATATGGCGCCGATATTCGGGACGTCATGCACGGGGTAGGCGCGGACCGGCGGATCGGGCCGGAGTTCCTTCAAGCTGGCGTGGGCTATGGCGGTTCCTGCTTTTCCAAAGATTTGAAATCCCTGCTGACCTCCGGGAAGCTTGTCGGCAGCTCGCTCCCCCTGCTGGAGGCAACCGCCAAAATCAACGATCAGCGCATCCCGCGACTGATCGCCAAGCTGATTTCCCTATGGGATAGCCCCATGGGGAAGAGACTGTGCGTATTAGGCATCTCGTTCAAGCCCCAGACGAATGATGTCAGGGACGCACCGTTCCTCACCCTGCTCGCGCAATGCAAGCGGCATGGCATCGAAGTGCGCGCCTACGATCCCGTCATTCGTCAAGTTGCCAAGGCCAACGTCGACGTGGTCGATTCCCCATACGCCGCAGCCGCCGGGGCGGATGCCGTCATGATCATGACGGAGTGGCCGCAGTTCGCCGAGCTGGATTGGCCGTACCTGCTGCATCTGATGCGGCGTCCGCTGGTGCTCGATGGCCGCAATCAGCTGCCGGGCGACGTCGTCTCGCGCTTAATGGATATAGAAGGCGCGGTCTACATGCCCATCGGTCGCCCTATGGAACGCCAATCCCATTATCAGCGGAAATAAAATTTGCCGATTGCGGAGCCTGGCCGGGCCCACAATCGGCAAATAACTCCGTTGCCATTCCAAAGAGGCCCTTAATCATCGAAAAAGGGCCCCTGTGAGGCTGTCGATTAACTGTGCGCAGTTTTAACGTAAACGGACACATGCAGAGAATGTATGTGATTTTTCGAATATATATACAGAATTAGGGCTCAAATCACGTTTTGTATATGAAATTCCGAATAGAATCGACTGATTCTTGGTATGTGCCGCTCATTATGTATGATTTTTCGCATACATTTTGTGGTCTCCCACAAGTAATCGACAGTCCCCCTGAGTTCTTTAGCTATCGCCGAACCGTCTACTTCTTGATCGCCTCCAGAGGGGCATGATGCCCGTAGAACGTTTTCTCCCGACGGACCGGAGCCGTCCATTCGACCGCATTGGCGATCACCCGGTGCACATCTTTGTTGTGATAGGTAGGGTATGTCTCATGACCCGGGCGGAAATAGAAAATGCGTCCCTGTCCACGGCGGTACGTGCAGCCGCTGCGGAACACTTCACCGCCTTCGAACCAGCTGACGAAGATGAGCTCATCCGGCACCGGGATATCGAAATGCTCGCCGTACATTTCTTCTTCGGCCAGATCGATATAAGGTCCGATTCCGGCTACGATCGGGTGCGAAGGGTCTACGACCCACAAGCGCTCCTTCTCATCCGCTTCTCTCCACAGCAGGTCGCAGGAAGTGCCCATCAGCTTGCGGAACAGCTTGGAATGATGGCCGGAATGCAGCACGACCAGCCCCATCCCTTCATGCACGCGGGCGCAAATCCGGTCCACGACGTGATCCTGAAACCCTTGATGATCGACATGCCCCCAATAAATAAGAACGTCGGTCCCGTCCAGAACCTCCTGCGTCAACCCATGCTCGGGCTCCTGGAACGTCGCTGTGCGAATGTCGAAGCCCGCTTGCCCGATGCCGTCGGCAATGGCGCCGTGCATTCCTTTGGGATAAATCCGGGCAACCTCCTCTTTGCGCTGCTCTTGCAGGAACTCATTCCAGATCGTTACTTTGATCATCATGCCCACTCCCTTATCGTCATCTATAAGCTTCGCGTAACCCCATCCTGCGCGGAATCAATAATCGCTTGCAGCACCCGCTGGTTCCGGTAACCGTCGGCAAACACGGGCAGCAGCGAGGACGGCGCCTGCTCCAAATAATCGATGAAATCCTGCAGCATCGGCTTCATCTCTTGCTCATCCAAGTGAATGACTTTCTCGGTGAGGGTCAGCTTCTCGCCCTCTCTTAAAGTCAAATGGACCTCATTCGGCTGTTCCACACAGATGCTGACCGTGCCTAGATCCCCGAACAGCGTAACTTGAAATTGGTTTTTCGTACCGATCGCATTCTTATGCGTATAGAAAGAGCCCATCACGCCGCCTTCCAGCACACACTGGAACCCCGTGAAATCGTCGACATCCACAGCCGTGAGTTCCCCTGTCCGTGGGTCCTTCCTGTGATCGATGAACGTGCTCATCAGCCCGCTGACCTGCTGGAATTCCCCGACGAAGAAGCGTGCCGCATCCACCATATGCGAGCCGATGTCGGCTAATATGCCGGATCCCGCCATTTCTTTGTTGAACCGCCATGTGTAGCCTTTATCGAACATCGGGGCGTTTTCTTCTTGCAAATAGTGTGCGGCCATATGGCGGATCGGACCTAAGGCTCCTTGGTCCACAAGCTGTTTGACGTACTGGAAGCAGGGGCGGTAACGGTACGAGAATCCGATCATGCATGGAATGGGATTGCCCTCATACAATTCCGCCAGTTCATTCGCTTCTTCGATCGTACGTGTAAAAGGCTTCTCGGAGAAGATCGGCTTTCCGCGTTCAATCGCATATTTCAGAATATCGTAATGATACTTATTGGATACTCCGGACAAAATAACGTCTACTCGCGGATCGTCGATCAACCCCCTGTAATCGGTGAACCTTGCTTCATCCGGCAAATTCAAACGATCGCCCGTTGTCCGGACCGCCTGCTCGTTCACGTCGCAGATCGCAGCCACTTGCGTGCGGGGAACTTTGGACAACTGATTCATGTGATAGTCGCCGATTCCCCCAAGTCCGATAATGCCTACGTTCCATACCTCTTTCTGCATCTTCCTTCCCTCCCGTTACGCTCTAATCTTCCTGATCAATCGTCTGGCAGGAATGTCGCTCGATGATTTTACTGGCGATGATGACATTGCGGGGAGTGTTCCCCGGCCGTACGCCCAGTTGGCTCATCAGCAGCCGAACGGACTCCGCGCCCAATTCCGAAGGGAGCAAGTCCATGCTCGTGAGCGGCGGATTCGCCTGCACCATCATGGACATATCGCCGCATATGACGAACAGCGAGATATCTTCCGGCACGCGGAGCCGCAAATCTTTGAGCGCGTTGAGCACGCTGAACGCCGTACGGTCGTCATCCGCAATGATGGCGGTTACGCGCTTCTTGGATTCGCCGATGACGCTCATCGTCTCCTCATACCCGTAATCCATGTATTCGTTTGAACTCATATCCGGCTTATGATGGATCATATGCGGTTCCACCTGCAGCCGGTAATCGTTCATCGCTTGCATGAAGCCCCTTATGCGATCGATCGAGACGGTCATGCGCTCATTGGCATTCAGAAACATGATGTGGCGGTGCCCACGGCCGATCAAGTATTCGCATATTGAATAAATGACTTCCCGATTATCGTTGTCCACGCTGTAAACGTCACGAACCGTCGCGTTCATCACCCGTCCAACGGTAACGAATGGAATTTGTTCGCTATCCAGCAGTGCAATTCGCTCATCATCGGTCACGGGCTGCATAACGACAGCCCCGTCGATCGGGTAGCTCGACAGGAACGGGGTCTGGACCTTCATCTGCGGAATCATATCGAGCAGCACCCGGTACCCGTAGTAGGAGGCTTCGAGGATAACGCCGTTAATGAACTGTGTATGGAAGGCGCTGAAAAGGAAGCTGCCATGCGGGATCGTGAGCCCGATCGCCATCGTCTTTTTCGTTACCAGGCTGCGTGCGATATGGTTAGGCACATAATTCAACTGCCTGGACACACTCAGTACACGCTCCTTGACCTCGTTGCTGGTCGGTCTTTTCTGGCTGAACACATTGGACACGGTCCCTTTCGAGACTTTCGCCAGTTTGGCGACATCATCGATTTTTGCCATAGCCACCTAAACATCCCTTCAACTAACGTTCCGGTTATGCCAGCTTCGCATTGAGTTCCTCAACCAGGTCGATAAGCTCAAGCGGATCGTTGATCGTGTATCGGGGGATTTCGCTCTCATCCGCATGCAGCTTCGGATAACGCGGCGTCCAGCTCAGGAAAACGCTCGTGATGCCCAATTGATTCGCCCCCTTCACATCCCGGCTCAAGTTATTGCCCACCATGATCATTCGCGGAATGTCTTCCAAGGTTAGATCCAACGCGCCAATCGCCGCCTTGAACATGCGGGGACTCGGCTTGTAAGCTTTCACCGTTTCGGAGTACACCATGGTCGTGAAATAGTCATACAGGCCGTTTTGCGTCAAAATGTTTTTGAACGACTGCGCGTTCCCGTCCGCAACGATAGCCAGCGTATACCCCCGCTCAGCCAGCGTTTTGACCATCACATCCGCGCCGGGAATCACGTTCGCCCGAATGACGATATCGTGGTCATCCCGAATCTCCGTCCCTTCATCGATAATCGTATCTCCACAGTCCAGCAAAACGATCAGCTTCTTGGCATTAGGGTTCAACTCTTTGTCATGACTCATGGGTTACACCTCTCAGCACTAATTGGCTCGCATAATGGCATGCGGCATAATGTTCCTCTGTGATTGCCTGCAATTCCGGCTCCTCCCGCATGCATTTATCGGTTTTATACCTGCATCTGGGATGGAAATGGCACCCGCTCGGCGGATTCGCCGGATTCGGGACCTCACCCTCCAGAATGATCCGCTCCTTCTTCACATTGGGATCCGGCTCTGGCACCGCCGACAGCAGCGCCTCCGTGTACGGATGCAAAGGATCGTCAAACAGCGCATCCACTGGCGCGAGCTCAACGATTTTGCCCAAATGCATCACCGCTACTCGGTCGGAAATGTTCTGCACGATGGACAAATCATGGGAAATAAAGATGTAGGTGATCTGCAGCTGCTCCTGCAAGTCTTTCAGCAGATTAATGATTTGTGCTTTGATCGAGACGTCGAGCGCCGATACCGCTTCATCGCAAACAATAAGCCTCGGCTGGGAGATGAGCGATCTGGCGATGGCGATCCGCTGCCGCTGCCCGCCGGAGAACGCATGCGGATACCGGTCGAGATAGCTTGCGTTAAGTCCTGTTTGCTGCGCGATCTGCGTAATTTTCTCATCCAGCTCCGACTTGGAAAGCTTGAAATTCGCCAGCAGCGGCTCGGCAATAATATCATAAACACTCATTCTCGGACTAAGCGAAGAGAACGGGTCTTGGAAAATCATTTGAATATCTTTGCGGTACTTCTTGAACTCCTTGCCTCTCAATCCGAGGAAATCGACCTGCTCCCCGGTTTCGGGATGGTAGTAGACCGAACCGGAAGTGGCGTCCATGCCCCTGACGATGCACCGGCCTAAGGTCGTTTTCCCGCAGCCGGATTCGCCGACGATACTGAGCGTCTCTCCCTCCATAAGCTCGAAGGAAACATTGCTTAGCACACGGACCGAGGTTGGTTTGCTGAACAATTTGTTTTGGGATTTCACCTGGAAATCCTTATTTAACCGGTCGACTTTCAAGATCGATTTGGCCATCCTTATTCTCCCCCGCCCTCATGCTTGTAAAGAAAGCAGCGAACCATATGGTTCTCCGAAATAGCCGTTTTCGGTACGGCTTGCGCATTGCAAACGCCATCGATCCTTTGTTGGCAGCGGTCGTAGAAACCGCACATCGGAGGCATGTTCGTCGCCACAGGCACCGTTCCGTCGATGGATTCCAGTCTTGAGCGCCGGTCGGTGGACAACTTAGGCATCGATTTGAGCAGCCCTTGCGTATACGGATGCTTCGGATTGTTGAATATTTCCTTCACGGGAGCCTGTTCCACGATTTTCCCGAGATACATGACGGCCACTTCGTCGCACATTTCCGCAATAATTCCGAGATCGTGGGTGACGAGCAGGATGGCCATGCCGAACTCCCGCTGGAGCTGCTTCATCAGCTCCAGCACTTGAGCCTGAATCGTCACGTCCAGCGCTGTCGTCGGCTCATCGGCGATAAGCAGCTCCGGGTTGCACGACAAGGCCATCGAGATCATCGCCCGCTGACGCATCCCGCCGGAGAATTCGTGCGGATATTGATCGAAGCGTTTCTCTTGGTCGGAGATGCCGACTTTGCCGAGCATTTCGAGCGCAATGCGCTTGGCTTCCTTTTTATTCTTCGTGCGATGAATCAGGATCGATTCCATGATCTGATTCCCGATCGTATACATAGGGGAGAATGCCGTCATGGGTTCTTGGAAAATCATCGCGATTTTCCTTCCGCGAATGGAGCGAATTTGCTTGCTTCGCGGATGCAGCGACAGCAAGTCGAGCTCATTCAAATTTTTCTCCGATTCAGAGTGATACACAATCTTCCCTGTCGTCTCGCACTCTTTGGGATTAATCGAAATGATGGCCCGGCTTGTTAAGCTTTTGCCGCAGCCGGATTCGCCGACGAGCCCCAGCGTTTGGCCCTTGCGGATTTGGAAATCGACGCCATCCACGGCCTTCATCTCGCCGTTATCCATCTGAATGCGAATCTTGAGGTCTTGAACCGACAGAAGAGGGCGATCGGGTAGTGAAACGGAAGCTTGCGATGCCATACTTTCCCCTCGCTTTGCGCTAGATTGGATTATTTCTTGTAAGGATCCGCCGCATCGCGCAATCCGTCGCCAAGAAAGTTGAACGTCAATACGGTTACGATGACGAAGCCCAACGGGATCAGTTTCCAAGGATAGAGGGCCACGTTCTCGATTTGCTGGGCTTCCTGCAGCAGCACGCCCCAACTGGTCGCCGGCGAGCGGATGCCGAGGCCCAAGAAGCTCATCGCCGTCTCGCCCAGAATCATGCCGGGGATCGCTAACGTCGTGGCCACGACCAAGTAGGAAATAAATCCGGGCAATAAGTGCCTGATAATGATCTTGGCATCGCTCACACCGGCTATTTTGGCGGCAAGCACGTATTCCTCATTTTTCAAGGAAATGAATTTCCCCCGTGCTACCCTCGCCAACTCCGTCCAGCCGATGAATGCGAAAATGATGACGATGTAGAGATACATGGTCACGACGGGGATCCTGGCCGGAATCGCCGCCGACAAGGCCATCCATAGCGGCAGCGTCGGGAACGAGCGAATAATTTCAATCGCCCGCTGAATGACCGAATCGATCCAGCCGCCGAAATAACCGGATACGCCGCCGATGAATAAGCCAAGAACGAAGGAGATGGCGACTCCGATGAGCGGTATGCTCAGTGAAATCTGACTGCCGAGCAGCACACGCGATAACAGGTCTCTGCCCATTCCGTCGGTGCCGAATAGAAAAATGCGGCCGGGCGCATCGACGCCGAATAAATGAATGTCGGTTTTGAACAAGCCTAGGAATGTATAGCTCTCGCCTTTCACGAGAAATCGCAGCGGGTGACGAACCTTCTCGTCCTGTACGAAAATCTTGCGCAGCGTCACCGGATCCCGGCCGCTCTTGAGCTCGTTCACGAACGGTCTGAAGTGAAACTTGCCTTCCGCATCGTGAAAGCTTAGTTTCACCGGTGGCGCATTCACATACTTGCTGTCATAGCTTTGCAACCCGTATGGCGCGAGAAATTGGGCGAAAATCGCCGCAAGATAGAAGCAGGCCAGGATGACAAGGGAAATACGGGCCAGCTTGTGCCTCTTTAACCGGCGGTACATGAGCCGCCATTGCGAGCTATGCGAAAGGTCGTTGCGGGGGGCTGCCGCCGGCGGCGCTACACCTTGTTTGCCTGGAATAGGAATTGTTCTCATGGTCAATTACCTCTGAACTCTGTGCGAATTTTTGGATCGAGCCATGCCAATAAAATATCCGAGATCAATGTCCCAAGCACGGTCAACACCGCCATGAACAGAAGCCAGGTGCCGGCCAGATACATATCCTGTGCAAGCAGCGCATTGTACATCACCGGTCCTTGGATCGGCAGATTGAGCACGATGGCGGTAATCGTCGATCCGGTGAAAATCGAGGTCAGCGACCAGCCGATCGTGCTGACGATCGGATTCATCGCCGCTCGCGTCGGGTACTTGAGCAAGATTTTCGTTTCCGACACCCCTTTGGATCTCGCCGTCACGACATTCGGTTTGTTCAGTTCGTCGAGCATCTGCCCCCGCATAACGCGAATCAGCTCCGCCGTATTAGCCAAGCCGATGACGATGACAGGAATGATCATGTGCTTCAGCAGATCCAGCACTTTGTCCATCGACCATGCGGCATTCACGAACTCACTGGAGAACAAGCCGAGCAAAGGATCGCCGAAATACACATAGGACAAGTACATCAAAATAATCGCCATGAGGAAATGCGGCGTCGCCATGCCGAGAAATCCGATGGCCGAGAATATATAGTCACCGATCGAATATTGTTTCACCGCACAGTAAATGCCGATCGGAACCGCCACCGCATACGTGAAAGCCATCGTGACCAACGAGACGATAATCGTCAGTCCCATGTACTGCGATATGACAGTCATCACCGGCTTGTTGTAAGAGAACGAATATCCGAAGTCAAATTTCGTAATCATATTGCTCATCCAGGCCAAATATTGGATAAACCAGGGCTGATCCAATTTCAGGCTGGCTCTCATTTCGGCGATATTTTCCTCTGTCATGACGTCGCCGGCCACCGACATTTTGGCCGCATACGTGGAGACATAATCGCCTGGCGGAAGCTGAATGATATAGAAGACGATCATCGAGATAAAGAAAACGACCGGGATAACCAAGATAATTCTTCTCAAAATATATTGGAGCATCTCTACCCAATCCTCTCCGTTTCATTCGAAGACAGGGGGAGGCGTGCTCCCCCCGCTTCATCATGCCAACGATGCTTTACTGTTTGATGAAAAATTGCGCCGGATGCCCGTGGCCCAAGCTGCGGAATTCGTCCGAATATACGAGTTCTTTGGGCACGTTGCCCATCTTGTTGGAAACGACAACGAGGCGCGGAGTCGGGCCGGCATAGCCGATGACCCATTGGTTTTTCTGATGCAGCTTCACGATTTCGTTACTCCATTTCACAATATCTTCTTTGGTGGTGGAGGCTTTTACTTTATTCCAATAGTCCAGAATGAGCGCTACGTCGCCTTCCGGCTTCACGCCTTCTTTGCCGCCGGATGAAGAATACAAGCCGTAATGTCCGTACCAAGGCGTAAGCACGCGGAGCGGCACGAGCGTATCCGGGCGGAAGGCAACGTTGACCAGGGAAATGTTTTCTGTCGTGGCCGGTATTTTATTGGCATACTTCATTTCCTGATGAGTCCCTTGATCCACAACTTTGAGATCGACTTTAATGCCGACGGCTTCGTAATACTTCTTCACAAGCTCCAGGAAGCTCGCCGTGTTCGTGCTGCCTTCGATGATTGTAATCGTGAGATCCGAGCCGTCCGTGTTTAGGCGGAAATTATTTTTATCGCGCTGGGTTAACCCGATCTGATCTAACAACTGATTCGCCCGATTCACATCGAATTTGCTCCATTGATCGGCCCAGCCTGCTTGGTAGCCGACAAGTCCTTCAGGGACGGAAGCCTGCTGCGGGGCGCCCAACCCGTTCGTAACGATTTCGGAAATTTCCTTCCGGTCTACGGCGACGGACAGTGCCTCACGGAAACGAATATCTTGAAACAGCTTGCGGAGATTCGGATCGGCGATCGTTTGATTCAGCTGAATGCCCGCGCTCGACCAATTCGGTGTCGTCCACGGCAGCACTTGGAAGCCGGCCTTTTTCTCATTTTCCTTGAGTACGGTGAAGTCTTTGAAATCGAAATCGAGCAGGTTATAGTCTCCGGCAAGAGTTCCCAGGATCCGTTGGGCGGGATCTTGAACCTTCGTCGCCACGATGCGGTCCATGTAAGGAAGCTGATTGCCTTCCTTGTCAACTTTCCAGTAATACGGATTGCGCTCCATAATAAACTGATCGCTGTTCGGATCGTTCTTCGCTACCCACGCCCGCAAGGTTGGGATTTGCGGATTGACCCAGTAATAGTAGCCCGTTTGGACCAAGAACGTTTTGACATCTTCGTAGCCCCACTTTTTCGCAATCTCCAGCGCTTTGTCTTGGCCGACAAATTCGGGAAGAATCGTCTTCTGGAAGTGCGCCGGCGCGAAGAACCACTTGTTGTCGATCGCAACGCGCTCCAGGAATTGCACGCTCGGATACTTGTGCGTCACTTTGAAGGTGTAGTCGTCCACTTTGGTGACCTTCGCCAAAGCCTTTTCGCCTGTGACAGGATCAACCGAGTAATAGGCGTCGTATATTTTTTTGCCGAACGTCTCTTTGGTCAGCATATGCTCCCAGTAGAACAGCACGTCGTCGGCCGTGAACGGCATACCGTCCGACCACTTCATGCCTTTGCGCAAATGTATCGTGAATTCCGTTGAATCCTTGTTCACTTCGTAGCCTTTGGCCACGTTAGGCTCAATCGTGCTGCCATCCTTGTTGAAGCGGAATAGCGCCTCTTCCGTCGGCTGACCTACGGCCCAGCGGTCGTTCGGCCCGCTCCAAGGCATTTTCCAGTCGCCGCCGTATTTGCCGATCTCTTGGGTAACCGTTTCCACCATAATGTCTTCCTTCGCCGGCATCCTTTCGGCGACAGGTTTCAGCGTGCCTGCGCTGACCAGCTTGGTTAGCATCGGCGCTTCTTTGTACCCGTCCGTTTTGACGGGAGCCGAGGCTACCGGAGCCGTTGTCGCCTCCTTGCCGGCCGGGCTGGCCGTTGGACTCGTTTCGCTTGCGCTCTCACAGGCTGTAAAAAAGGCTGCAATCAACACCATCATCAAGCCGACATAGAACCTCTTCGTGTTCAAGCCTATCCCCTCCGTAATTTAATTGACATTTCCATCTTTCTGAATGCTGCCGGAAATCAGGTCTCTTCACCCCCTAGGTATAGTTCAACTAGTTTCGACTGCGTTCAACTGCACATACAGGAACAGCGTGTATTAAACCGGTTTAATTAGGATGACGGCTTTACGGAATTGAACTTTCTTCTGAGTTATCTAGGAGGGAAGTTAAACCGGTTTAATCAGCTGCAAACAACGATATAAGCCTGTAATCCGGAAATGAGTGAAGCGCTTAATCTCACATGCGGTTAGGACACTGGGGAGCGGTTAAACCGGTTTAACCGTGCACAAATCCGATGAGCGATTATTTACACGTGATAGAGTGCTGTCCTCTGCGCTCGTAAGAATCATTTGGTTAAACCGATTTAATCATGGCCGCCTACATTTGTAAGCGCTTTATAGTTGGTATCGTACAGCGGATTCCTCTAAAATGCAACAGCTTTTTTTGGAAGAAATTAGTGTCGATAAACAGCGAAAAACCGCGATTCGTTTCGCGGTTTTTCGGGCGGATTCGATATGAGATTATCTAGCGGACAGACGAGACGCTATTGTCTCTTCTTGCCCAGTTCCTCAAATCTAACGGACAGGAGAAACGCTATTCAGTTTTTTTCAATCATATTGCTAATCATTCAGGACTGATAACGGCAACTGTGTCCGTTAGAGACTCAAAAGCGCTTATTTTCACTGAATAGCGGTAACTGTGTCCGTTAGGGTCAGCCAAGTCACACTCCCGTCCACCCCAGCTAGTTACACAACGCTATGGCTGCTTATCCACAATCGGAAACAGCAGCTTCTGGTTCTGTTTGCTGTACATATTACTTTTCCATATGACCTC
The DNA here is from genome assembly GCF_031456485.1 of Bacillus sp. 3255. NCBI lineage: Bacteria > Bacillati > Bacillota > Bacilli > Caryophanales > Bacillaceae > Bacillus > Bacillus sp. 3255. The sequence continues at coordinate 37,974 of NZ_JAVDUS010000012.1, read as the reverse complement.
GGAGCCCGTGTCGATCCATAACTCCGCTTTCTTGCCGGCACTCAGCTGTACGGCCGTTTTCAACGCTACGTAGCCCATATTGAACGGCTTCTGCACGACGATGGCTTGAATGATCTCCTCCTCGAGAAAGCCGATCTCTTCGTAGGAGCTATCGAAACCGATGAGCTTCACCTCCCCGGGCTTCCTCAAGTCGCGCAGCGCCTTGGCGGCGCCAAGTGTCGACGGCTCGTTCAAACCAACGATCGCTTTCAATTGCGGATAGTCCGTCAGCAGCGCTTTCGTAATCGCATAAGCCCGATCCGAAGAACCTTCGCTATAGAGCGTATCCAGCAGCCTGATCCCGTTCTCCTTCTGAAGTACTTCGCGGAGACCTTTCTCCCGCTCGATTGAAGTGGAGGAACCTTTGACGAAATTCAATATCGCAACCTGGCCCTTCTCCGGGAGGGCTTGAACGAGCGCATGAGCAGCCTTCCTCCCTGCTTCTGCGTTGTCTGTTGCAATGAAAGACTTGGATATACCGCCCTTCAAGCCGGAGTCGACGGTCACGAGCGGGATGCCGGCCCGTACGATTTCCTGGGCGACGGGCACGGTCCGCTCATAATCCAAGGCTGCCAGAACGATAGCCTTTGGCTTCAAGGCGATCATCTCGCGCAATATTCGAATCTGCTCGTCGACATCCTTCTCCGCATCCGTTCCGACGACCTTCACCTCCGTCCCCGTCTCTGCGGCGGCGGCCCAAACGCCTTGCTCGACGACCTGCCAAAATTCAATGCCTCTGTCAACCGTCTTCGGTACGAACACGATCGGCCGGTCGTTCCCTCTTGCAGCATTCAAGCTAATGATATAGAGGAGTATAGCTGCAATTCCAACGAAGACGGGTAAAATCCAGCGTTTCATGACTCCACCCCTCCCGTTCCGGAACGGGGAATTCGCAATGTTACCGTCGTCCCCTCTTCAGGCTCGCTCTCAAAAGTCAAGCCGTAGCCGTGACCGTAAAACAGCTGAATGCGGTGATGCACATTGCGCACGCCCAAGCCTTGCTCCTTCGTCCCGCTAAGCAGAGACATCACCTTGGCTTGATCCATACCGAGACCGTTATCGCTTACGGTAATATGAATGTCGCCGTCAACCAGCTTCCCGGCGATACGGATGTGCCCATGCTCTTCCATACGCCTGATGCCATGGTAGATCGCGTTCTCAACGAGCGGTTGAAGAACGATCCTCACAATGCGGCAATCATACAGCTCACTGTCAACCTCAATCTCATACGAGAACTTCCCCGTGTAGCGCATGGATTGAATCGTGAGATAATTGGACAAATGTTCCAGTTCCAAGGAGACGGGCACCTCCTGCTCCCCCTTGCCGATGCTGTAGCGCAGCATTTTCGATAATGCCATCGTCATCCCGACGACCTGCTTCATCCTGTTCGTTTCGGCCATCCATATGATCGATTCCAGCGTGTTATACAGAAAATGCGGATGAATTTGCGATTGCAGCGCTCTGATCTCGCTCTGTCTGAGCAGCGCCTCCTCGTGAACAATCCGCTGCATCAGATCTTTGATTTTCATAATCATGACATTGAACGACCGCGCCAGCTTGCCGATTTCATCCCCCTGGGCGATGTCCGCCCGAATATCGAAATTGCCCTGCTCCACCTGCTTCATGTTCGCCTCCAGCCGCTTGATCGGTCCGCTTAGCGTATAGGACAGCACGATGGAGATACCGAGTGCGACAATCAAACAAATGCTCCCCCACAACGCAGTGGACAGCTGAATATTTTTCTTATTGCCGACCAGCTCATCGGGGTATGTGACACCGACGATTTTCCACCCGAAATTTGTCGTTCGAATCGACAAAATCTTCTTATGTTCGCTATCGGGCAGCACAAGCTGTCCATCCTGCGAAGCCAGAATAGCGTCGATCGGCTCGCTTTTCAAATTCGTGTGAATGATTTGCTGCTGCGGATGATAGACGAGATCGCCTTCGGAATTAACGATGAAAATATATCCTCGCTTGCCGAGCTGAATACGGCTGAACAAATCGTTGATGATACTGTAGTTCAAATCAACCAGCAGTACCCCGGTTGCTCCGGCGCTATCGTCCCCACGAAAGGTTTGGCTCATGGAGATAACCCAAGGATATTCGCCGGGGTACACATGCTCGACTTGTGACGAGGAAATATAGATCGAACCGTTCTTCGCTTTGGTGTACCAATCTTGAGCAATCAAATCCGGGTAGCTTTTCACGGATCCGTGAGACCTGTCGGCGATCACGGTGCCGTTAGAGCCGACGAACAAGATTGCGCTAATATCGTTGCGGGATTGAACGATGACGTGCAGCGAATTCTCGATGGCGGCAACCAAGCTCCGGCCACTCGCGGCATGAGGGTCCGGCATGGCCAAATATTGCCCGATCTGCCCGTTGCTCGTCAACAAGGAGGAGATGCTTTTCATATTGTCGATGTACGTCTCGATCGTCGTCCCGACCTGATTAATCAGCTCATTGGTATACTGGACGGAATTATCCGTCACGGAATCCGACGACAGCCGGTACGTGTTATAGCTGAGAATAAGCGTCGTACCGATGATCAGACAGAAGAAGGCCGATGCGATGCTCGTATGAATGGATTTAAACCGGAAGAATCGCCTTGGTTTCAAGTGAGTTCCCCTCTCACGGAGGCTCTGTATTCTTTGGGTGTCATGCCATGATGCCGTTTGAAAATGACGCTGAAGTACTGCGGATCGCCATACCCGACTTTCGCTGCGATTTCGTAAGCTTTCAGGTTCGTTTCGACAAGCAGCTCCTTCGCCTTGGCCAGCCTGACCCGGGTCACATATTCGATGAAGGATATCCCCTTCTTTTGTTTGAAAAGACCGCTGAAATAATTCATACTCATATACGCTTGCTGAGCGGCGTCGTTTAAAGTCAAATTTTCATTGGCGTAATTTTCCAGAATGAACACTTCCGATCTATGCATCAACGAATCGACATCTTGCGCCATCTTCAGGGTCACTTGTTCAAACAACTGCACACACAAGGTCTCCAGCCACACTTTGACTTCGTCCAGCGTCTTATACGCCCTGACCTGACCCAGCAAATCGCCGGACGCCATAACATCCAATCCGGAATCTTCGAACAACGGAATAATCGAGACCAGGAAGCGCTGCACATAAATATAGCAGCGGTCCACAGACGATTGGGAGGCGCGCAGCTCGTTCATCCATTCCTGCAGCAGCAGGCTGAACATCTCCCGGCTTCCCGTTTTCAGCGCTGCGATCAGCTTGCGTTCCCATTCTGCGTGATGAATCTGGAGCTGCCCTTTGCCATGCACGATATCTTCAATGGAAATAATTTTGTTTCTGCCGACCAGAAACCGGTAATCCAGTGCCGTTAGCGCTTCGGAATACGATTTGGCAACCTCCTCCGGATGGAGATAGGGCCGGCCGATGCCGATCGATACAGGCAGCCTCACATATTTCTCGATGCATTCGGCAGCCTGCTGGGCATACTTCTGAACAGCCAACATGAGCGAAGAGCGTTCTCCGGAGAAGAGAATGCCGATCTTCTCATCCCTTGTCCGAAACACGATGCCCCCTTGCTCCAATTCGAATATTTCTTGAACAATATTATAAACGGCAAACCGCAGCAGCTCGGCTTCCGAACTACGTCCGGCGTCATAAGGATGTTGAAACTGTTCTACATCCAGCGATAAGGCCACGTAATACGGACCGGGCAGAGATAATTGAAAAAAAGCGAATTTCGCATGAATGTCGCTTCGCTTCACTTCCGTCGAAACCATGCGTTCCAGGAATTGTTCGCGCAGTAAAGGCAAACTCAAGTTCAACTGGCTTTGCAGTCTGAAAATATCCGCATTTCTTAGCTTCTTCTCATCCAGCTCTTTCCGCAAAAGCGCCAGAATGTTTGTGAACTCCTCCTGGCTGACGGGTTTCATGATATAATCGTACACTTTCAGCTTCACGGCTTGCTTCGCATATTCAAATTCACCGTAACCGGTCATGATGACGACGGCGATATCCCGGTACCGGTCGGCAACCGCAGCCGCCAGCGCAAGTCCATCCATGTGCGGCATGGAAATATCGGTTATGATCACGTCCGGCCGCCGGTGCTCCAGAGACTCCCACGCGTCGCGTCCATCCCCGTAAGAGCCGATCAGCTCAAACCCGCAGTCCGTCCAGTTCACGGTTGCACGAATACTTTCCCGCACCGCTTCCTCGTCATCGACGATGATTATTGTATACATGAGATCACCTCGGGTTACGAAACGAATATACCTGCTATAAGCGGCTTTCCATAGTTTCGATAACAGCGCTTACATTTCCTGTTTATTCCCTCAAAAAAGAGGCTGCCCTGTCAAGGAACAGCCCCCTTCCGCGTGGTAACTAATTGTACAGCAGCGCTTTGATTTCGGGCGAATCGAGATTCGATTTGTCGTACCAATGGAAGCCGGTATCGATCATTTTCTCAACCTTCTCCCCTTTGCTTGCCATGACAGCCGCTTTGACGGACCAATATCCGATGCCGATCGGGTCCTGCGTGATCGCGCCGGCCATTTTGCCGCTCTTGATCGCATCGATTTGCGCCTTGCCGGAGTCGTAACCGATAATGACGATTTTATCGTTCTTGAGTTCCGTTACCGCGTTGACGACACCGATCGCAGAACCTTCGTTCGCTCCGAAAATCCCTTTCAGATTAGGGTGCCCCTGAATAATGGCTTTGGCCAAATCGGTCGATTTCAGTTGGTCTCCGCCGCCGTACTGGATGTCGACGATCTTGATGTTGGGGTGCTTCGCTTTCATCTGCTCCACGAAGCCGTCTCGGCGGTCAACGCCCGTGCGGCTCGTTTGGTCATGCACGACAAGCGCGACTTCGCCGGCATCGCCGATCTTCTCCGCCATTTTGTCGGCGGCTAGCGCTGCGGCCTTCTTGTTATCCGTCGCAGCCGTCGTCACCGGAATATCACTGTCAACGCCCGAGTCGAACCCGATGATCGGGATATTCGCCGATTTGGCTTTCTGCAGGAGCGAGACGGACGCTTTGCTGTCCAGCGCGGCGAAAGCGATGGCCGTCGGCTTTTTGTCTAAAGCCGCTTGCAGCATCTCGATTTGTTTATCCACCTGCGATTCGGTCTCCGGTCCTTCGAACGTTATCTGCACGTCGAATTCCTTGGCCGCTTTCTCCGCACCCTGCTTCACAGCTTGCCAGAACTGGTGCTGAAAGCCTTTGGAGATCACCGGAATATAGGCTTTGGCGCTGCCTGAGGATGAGGTTTGTACGGCAGGCGCTGCGCTCGAACTCGCCGGTGCGCCGGAGCCGCAAGCTGTCAGAAGTGAAGCTGTAAGCGTGAATACCGTCGCTGCCAAAATCATTGTTTTCATTTTCTTCATCATGTCATCGTCTCCCATATCATTTTATTGGTATATAAATTCCTGGAAAGAATGAATACCTTGGGCGAGTGGTCAGCCTGCTTTGCGCCGGCGTATAATATCGGCGTAGACGGCGAGCAGGACGACAATTCCGACGATCACCGTCTGCCATTCTTGCGGCACGGATAAGATTCTTAGGCCGTTGGTCATTACGCTCATAATTAAGGCGCCGATGACCGTTCCCAGAATGGACCCTTGGCCGCCGCTTAAGGAGGTGCCCCCGATAACGACCGCGGCAATCGCTTCCAGCTCATAGCCCATACCGAGTGCGGGCTGCGCCGAATCAAGACGCGAGGCGATCATGACGCCCGCGATGCCGCTAAACAAGCCGGTCAGCACATAGATGGCGATTTTCCACTTTTGCGTGTTCACACCGGATAATCGCGTGGCCTCCTCGTTGCTGCCGAGAGCGAAGTTATAGCGGCCGATGACCGTCTTGGTCAGCAGCAGGCTGGATATGATCGCCAGTCCGAAGAAGATCAGGATCGCATTAGGTACCGCGAAGCCTGGAATCACTTTCTCCAGCGCCGTTCCCATGGCAATTTCGCGAAATGCCGGCGTTTCGTTGAAATAAATCGGTTTGGCGTGGGAAATGACAAGTGACAACCCTTTCGTAATCATCATCATGGCGAGCGTTGCGATGAAAGGGGGAATATTCATTTTCGCTACCGCAATTCCGCTGAATAGACCGCATACGAGACCGGCTGCAATCCCTGCTGCGATGCCGACCGGTATCGGCATGTGCCAATTCGTAATGAAGACTCCCGTCATAACGGCAGCGAACGTCATCACCGTACCGACGCTAAGATCGATGCCTCCCGCAATAATTACGAATGTTGAGCCTAAGGCCAGTACACCGATTACAGCGGTCGATAAAAGGATGCCGACAATGTTCGAGAACTGCAGGAAATTGCTGGAGGATACCGAGAAAATGACCACCAATATCGCCAAGCTGGCGAAAGCGAGCAATTTCTGAGTAGCCGCCGTCTTCCGGAAAGCCAGCTTCGGGTTTTTCATACTGCTTACTTGCATAATGGACCGTCCCTTCTTAATTTCGGCTTGTCGCTAGGCGCATAATATTTTCTTGGGTCGCTTGCTCGCCAATCAGCTCACCGGTTATTCGGCCTTCGCACATGACGAGAACCCGGTGGCTCAGGCGCAAAATTTCCGGCAGCTCGGAAGAAATCATGAGAATCGCCTTGCCTTGCTGCGCCAGCTGTTCCAGCAGCGCATAAATTTCCGCTTTCGCCCCGACGTCGATCCCTCGGGTCGGCTCATCGAATATAAGCAGCTGACAATCCCGGTACAACCACTTGCCAATGACGATTTTCTGCTGATTGCCGCCGGACAGAAACTTGGCCTTTTGCCGGATGCCCGGCGTTTTGATTTTCAACGCTTCTACATAACTGGCCGACACTTGCTCGATTTCGCCTTCCCGCATCCAGCCGAATCGCATCAGCTTGGTCAGGGAAGGCAGCGCCATATTCGCCCCGACGTCCATGTCGACTAGCAGGCCATAGCGTTTACGGTCCTCCGATAAGTAGCCGATTCCATGCTTCACAGCGTCGTGGGTGCCCCGAATGCGCACCTGCTGTCCGTTCACATAAATCTCGCCGGCATCCAGCCGGTCTGCGCCGAAGATCGCTCTCGCCACTTCAGTGCGCCCCGCTCCCATTAATCCGGCAACTCCGACGATTTCTCCGGCTCGGACCGTGAATTGGATGCCTTCGAACGCTTTGGCACGGCTCAGCCCTCTCACTTCAAGCACCGTCTTCGCTTGGCCGGGCTTCTCCGGCTTACGCTTCTCAACTTGAAGCTCCCGCCCTACCATCATGGAGATGACGCTGTCCATGGACGTATCTTTCGTTTTGACCGTGGCAATGTAGCGGCCGTCCCGCATGACGGTGATGCGGTCGCTTATGACACGCAGCTCTTCCATGCGGTGCGAGATGTAGACGATCCCAACGCCTGAACTGCGCAGCCTGGCAATCATGCGGAACAACTCGCCGATTTCGGCGTCCGTCAGGGCAGCGGTAGGCTCATCCATGATGAGAACGTCGGACTTGAAGGACAACGCCTTGGCGATCTCGATCATCTGCTGCTTGGCTACGCTCAGCTCGGAAATTTTCATGCGCGGGTCCAGATCCAGATTCAGCTGCTCCAGGAGCTCTACCGTATCCGCGTTCATTTTCTTCTCATCCAGCAGCATTCGCACCTTCCTGCGGGGTTCCCGGCCGATAAACATATTCTGCGCAATCGTCAAATCGGGAATTAAATTGAGCTCTTGATGAATGATAGAAACGCCGAGCGATTGCGCCGCTTTGGTATGCGGGATGTGCACCTCCCGGCCTTTCAGGAGCAGGCGGCCCGCGTCTTTCTGATAAATGCCGGTCAAAATTTTCATTAGGGTCGACTTGCCTGCCCCATTCTCGCCTACCAATGCGTGGACCTCTCCGGGCGCCAGCTCGAATTGACAGTCTGAAAGCGCCTGGACGCCAGGGAAGCCTTTGTAGATTCCTTCCATTTGTACGAGCGGATGTGTCACTGCTGCCCCTCACCTCGATATCGTTGTACTGATTACATCTTAGCTGTAAACGCTTTATCTGAGAGTGGAGTATTTTCCTGAAAAAGTTGAATATTTACCGATAGATGGGTGGAATGGTTGGATGGGATGATGCGGGGATGTCAAAAAGACCTCCGTTCCCAGCCATTCCGAGGAATGAGTTGAGATGGAGGTCGGTGAAAATGCAAATGCCGAACAAAGAGCAGCGTTAAGCCATGGGTAGGGCGTCCATAACGGGAAGTTCTCCCGTTAATCTACCCTGCTGATGAGCGCGCGGGTAGGATAACGGGATATTCTCCCGTTAAATCTGCGAAAAGTGGCTGCTGTTTGCGAAATCTGAGATTTTTAGCAGGAGAAATTCCCGTTATTAACTTCCTGAGGCAAAAAATCGTCAATATAACGGGAGAATTTCCAGTTAATCAAACTGATGCTACTTTTCCTATGAGTGACTTTTGGCGGCCTTTGCAACTTTTATTGAACTCGAGTGACTCCGTGCGTCTTATATACAACTTCTAGCGATTTCAAGTGACTCTGTACGTCTTATGCAACTTCTAGTGATTCTAGTGACTCCGTGCTCCTTAAACAACTTCTAGTGAATTCAAGTGACTCCGTACGTCTTATGCAACTTCTAGTGATTTCTAGTGACTCCGTGCACCTTATGCAACTTGTTGTGAATTCGGAATGATCGCCTATGGGTTTCCTTGGTTTCCTTGGTTTCCTTGGTTTCCTTGGTTTCCTTCGTCGCCTTGGTCCCGGCGCCTTGATCGCCTTTGACTTCCCTACCCGCGTTTCCTCCCAACAGCATGTCACAGCTGCGGCACCTGAAACCCGTCGGATTCAGCATTCACATCCGTATACCCGGCGCGCAACAATGACAAATACGATGTTGGGTTCGCGGCATGCCGGTAGATCGGCATGGCAGTACCGGCCATCAGCCCGTCATAAGCTGCATTTAATGCAGTTCCTACGCCTCCGTCATTATTGACTCCTCGCTTCTCACGGGGCAATTGGGTAGCTGGGTGCGCAGCAGAGAACATGACATACCAATATCTGTCATCAGCATCGATTTCAGGGTACCCTTCCGTGGTGCCGTTTTCTTCATACAAGGAAATCCCGCGCAGAAACTTTCCATTATTGGCAGTCATGACCATAACGCCTTCCTCCTTACTTTCGATAACATCGATAATTTGCGGCAAAATGTCTTTGGAATCCGTCAGATTGTGCTGAATCGACCAGCCATGCCACTGCTTTAAAGTTGCGAGATACCCGGCAGCCTTGTCACTCGCCGCAGGAAAGACATCCGAATTAAATGAAGCGGCGCTTGGTACATACTGCTTGCCATCCCACTTCAAAATGCTTGGCATTTGCGGTTCTTCCACCATTTCAGCATCCTGTTCATCTTCGGCAGGCGCTTTCGGCTCCTTGTGCATTAACCGGGCATTCCATTCGCCTTCCCATTTTAAGCTGGAACCTGCGCCCGACCATTTCAATTGCACGATTCGGTCATTCACTGCTGAATCCCGTTTATTTTGTACGATTTGACTTACGGCCTTATTGCCAATCGTTCTCTGAAGCTGAAGGACTCCCGTTGCAGTGAACGGATTCATTCCCAGCGCTAAGCTGCCTGGACGTGCAGACTTCATTGGACTTGGTGTATGGGATCTATCAGAAATCGGCGTTCTTCTAGCAACATGATCCGAAAGCATGCGTTTCGATTCCTCCCTCAGCCTTACGTTTCTATGAAAATATTACCAAAATAATGGGTGGAAGAGAAGCCTGCGGATGTTCTGGCAGGAAGCTGCGGATGCTCTAGCAGGGAAGCTGCCGATATACCCGCAAAAAATCAAAAACCCTTAACCCTGCATCGGACAGGGCTAAGGATCCGGTTACCTTTTCTCATACCTGGCAATCGCCAGTCTTTGAATCTCTAAAGCGCGATCAATTTTGGAAGCCTTAATCTTGCTTACGTAGCTGTCGAAGGCGTTCACGGGCTCGACGCCGAGAATCATTTTGAGCGACATCTCGTCAACCAGCGTCGTCACGTCGTTCATGATGGACGACAGCTCGGCGCTCTCCATCTCCGTCTTCGGAATTTGCGGCATCATATGCCGGTCCACATTCGTATCCGTCCAGACCATGATCGCCGACCGCTGCTGCGGCAGCGTATAATATTGCTCCATGTAGCGGATGTCCTGGACGAACGGCCCGAAGTAGCTCGCTCGCGTATACATCGCCAAAGCCTGCGCAGGCGCCAGCTTATCGGGATTTTTCAGCACTTCGTCCGAATAGGTTGGGTACCCGTCCTTCATCACGTAGCTAAGTCCTTCGATGCCGAAGTTGAACAGCATGTGCCCCTCCTCGCCATACCCGTAATCGAGCAGCTTCACCGCTTCTTCCGCGTGCTTGCTCTTCGTCGAGATCGCGACTCCGCCTGTTCCGACGTACGCATAACTGCGCTGGCCGAATTCCGGCTTGTCGCCTTTCTTCAGCACCGGATAAGGCGCCGCATCGAACAAGGCATCCTTCTCTTTCTCCACCACAAGAGGCTGCCATTTGCCGATGCCCGCTCCGGCGTTCCAGATCGTCGCCCCGCTCCGGCCGTTAATCATATTGGAGTCCATCGTTTTCGTATCGACGGTGGCGATATTTTTATCGATCAGCCCCTCGGCGTACCATTGGTGCATCGTGGCCAGAAACTGCTTGTACCCTTGCTCCATCGGCCCGAACTTCACTTGTCCGTTATCGAGGTAGAACCCTTTTTTGACCCCGTAAGCCCCTACAAAAGCTCCGCCCTCAATGCCGAACAACGGATTGGGAACGCCCAAGAACGTCAAAGGAGCCTCTACACCCTTCTTCTCCTTGAACGCCTTCAGCACGGTATACCATTCATCCATCGTCTCCGGCGTGTCGAGTCCGAGCTCGTCCAGCCAATCCTTGCGAATGATCGGTCCTTGGTACGTGCGCAGCAGATCATCCCCCCGAATGAATGGGAACACATAGTAGCTGCCGCTGTCCGTCTTCACCTGCTTGTCGATATCGGGATGCTCGGCCAAAAACTTTTTCAAATTCGGCGCATGCTGGTCAATCAAATCGTTCAGCCGCCTAATATAGCCATCCTTAATGGCCTTCTCCGGCCCGCCCGGGAAGCTGTCCCACTCAAACTCCATCATATCCGGCAAATCTCCGGAAGCCAGCAGCACATTCATCGCTTCTTTGGCCTGATTGGCCGGAGGCTGGATGAATTTGAGCCGGACGCCGGTCCGCTTCTGCCACTCCTGGAAGAAAGGGACATCCTGTGTATTCGGCTTCACGCTGGCTGCATTGCCATTAAGCTCGGCCCAGTAGGTCATCGTTTGGCGGGCGGCATCAGGCGGCACGGATGCCTTGGTCGCTGCCGGCGGCTCCGGCGTAGCGGACGGCGATACCGCCGAGCAGGATGTCAATGCGAGAGTGCAAATCACCGCTAGCAGGAAGATTGATTGTGGTCGTAAACTCATCTGTTGAACCTCCGTAAGCTGGAATACCATGGCGGCGTGCTTGTCAGTGCATTTCTTTATATTTGCCTGGCGTGATGCCCTCATATTTCTTGAAAACGCGAATGAACGTCGCCACTTCATTATATCCGACGCATTTGGCAATGTCCGAAATCGAATCCTGCTTGTAGCCGATCATCCGCTTCGCCTGCTGAATGCGGAATCTCGTAATATAGTCCAGCAGCCCTTCTCCGGTCTGATCCTTGAACAGCTTCGAAACGTAACTGCCTTTGAGCTCGAACCGTTCGCCGATCGTATTCACATTCAGATTCGCATCCTGATAATGCTCCTCGATGTATGCCATCACTTTGGCGATCAGCTCCCGCAGTGTCTCTGCCCGCTCCTTGGTCAGATTCGTCTCCACCTTGGCGGCGGCGAATGCACATACCTCCTTGAGCAAGCTGAGCAGCTCCTGCTGCATCTCGAGAATCGTGTCGCACGCGATGATGGAGTCCATCCACAACGGATTATCCCCCAGCAAGCGGCTTTCACCGTCCCCAAGCTCGTTGATCGCCTTCACCATCGTCCCGACAAGGTTGAAAATCAAGCATCTGGCCAGCGTCAACGAGACAAGCGGCTTATTGAAATTCCGCTCCATGATTTCGCTCATACTGGCGGCAGCCTGCTCATAATCGCCGATCTTGATCAAATTGATGATCTGCTGCTCCACCTGCAGCGGATAATAGTAGCCGAGTTGGAGCTTATCGGCCGTATCGATGCGAATCTCGTCGTACGTAATGATTTCGCGTTTGCCGCGAACCATTTTGTACTCCATGGCATCCAGCGCCTCGCTATAAGCTTCAGCCACATTAAACAGCGAAGAATGAATGCCTCCGATCGAAATCGTGAGATCCATGTGGAACCGCAGCAGGAACCGTTGAGCCTCGGCGGCAATCCATGCCAGATCTTCCTTCAGCTTGGCGGGGTCCTTATCGGCGAAATTCACCAGGCAGACCATCATCTCATCCACTTCAGCCATATAACCATGATGATGACGATGTCCGACGAGCTCCTCGACGACATTCGTAATAATGAACTGGATCAGCTTCCTGCGCTCATTCAGATCCATGCCGGGCAAATTGTTGGATAGATTATCGTTGTTCTCGACGGCGAAGAGGATAACGGCAAACTCGTTGGAGACGAGCTCCATATGAAAAGATTTGAACGCCTCCTCATAAGAGATGAGCGTGTCGATCTTCCCTTTCAGCAGCCGGCCCAACATATTGGAACGCAGCACGTACTGATGGGACTGCAGCTGCATTGCCATCCTCTCTTTCTCGCTCCGCGTGTCGGATATCGCCCGTTGAATGAAGCTCAATTCATTCCCGTCGATCCGCGCTTCGGACGTACTCTTGTCCGACACCGACTGCACAAGCCTTTGGATCGGCGAATAATTGCGGCGCATGAAGAACCACGTCAAAATGACTGCGCCTATTAGCGAGATTAATATACTGACGTATGTGAAATTGCGGACATACTCCGCCTTCTCCCAATAAATGCGGCTAGGAATCAGCAGCACATACTTCAGATCGGAAACGGCCGATTGCATATAGAAAAGTTCCGACTCCCCGTTCTTCGCCGGCGTGTACGCTACGTGATCCCGGTCGAATACCTGCTCCATGATCAGGTCGGGATTCACCGAGCCCGGCAAATTGGAGAGCAGCACTTGATTGTCATGGTTAAGGATTAAAATTTGCCCGCCGCTGAAGCCCGAAATCGTTTCCATGGCTTTCTGGAACCGTTCCATATCGGCCATTACGACGACGGTACCCGTCTGATTGCCGTTCAAATCCTTAGGCAAGTGGGCAATATACGCGATGGACGTCTGAGGATCCGCCGAATCCGCGTGTGGCAGCAGCAGGAACTGATTGTTGGCTGCGTTGTTGATCGTATCCAACCACTGTTCGTAACGCATAGCCCCCGTATTATGGATCGTATCCCACGCTGTCTTCATATCCCGGATGTTGCCGGGTCTCAGAATCGAACCGTTCTGATCCCAGGTCACATAAAATTCGTCAACCGTCGCATAGGACGTCTGGTACATGCGAAACTCTTTGACAAGCTGAAAAGCCAGAAATTGATCGTCGCCTTCGCGAACGTTCGAATACATCAACGTTTGGAGCTTCGTGTTCCACGTAATCTCCATATTCAATCGTTTCATGAGATCGATTTGCGTATCGATCGTGTACCGCACTTGCTTAAGCAGCGAATCGTTCGCCCGGTGAATTTCGCTTTTCAGCGCGTTGCTGGATTGCGAATAAATAATTAAGCTCATCATCATCGGGATGAACAAAACAGCGCTGTAAGAAATTAACCACGTGAAAATAATACTTTTGCGCTTTTGCCATAAAAAACCGAGTTTAATATGGATCTCCTCCCATTGAATGATCGATATAGGTCTGCAGGGATTAACTCCACTTACCTATATTATACCGCGATCTGCAAGGGGAGGAATGTTCAAAAAAGCAAAACGAATTGACAAAAGCTCTATTCCAAGCGAAATCGCCCGATTTTACCCTTTCAATGAGCCGACCATAACCCCTTTGACGAAGAAGCGTTGAACAAAAGGATAGATGCAGAGAACCGGCAATGTCGCCACCATAATCGTTGCATATTTGATCGTTTCCCCGATCTGATGGCGGTCGCCCGCGTCCGCCCCCACTGACATGCTGTCCGTCGAGTTGGCGATCAAGATCTCCCGCAGCACCAGCTGCAGCGGGAACAGGTCACGGCTCTTGATGAAGACGGAGGCATAGAACCAGCCGTTCCATTTGTCCACCGCATAGTACAAGATCATGACGGCGATAACAGGCATCGAGAGCGGGAGAATGATCCGGAACAAAATCGTAAAATGATTCGCACCGTCCATTTTGGCCGACTCCTCCAAGCTGTCCGGGATGGACATGAAAGCCGTGCGCATGATGATCAGGTTGAATGTACTCATGGCGAAAGGAATGATCGTCGCCCAGAGGGAATCGAGCAGTCCGACATTTTTGACGACCAGATACAGAGGAATCAGCCCGCCGTGGAAAAACATCGTAAAGACGATGATCAGCATGAACGCTTTGTTCCAGATGACATTTTTCCGGGACAGCACATATGCGCCCAGCGCCGTCATGAGCAAATTAACCGCAACGCCTGCCACGACGATAAACATCGTATTCCGGTAGCCGATGAGAATGCCCGGGTTTTTCATGACGCCTTTGTACGCTTCCAGAGAGAAGCCGAGCGATTTCAGCAAAATGCCTTTGTGGGCCACCAAACGGCCGGCGTCGCTTAAGCTTGCGAAAAGAACATACAGCAGCGGGTACAGCGTAACGATGACGAGCCCGAGCAGGAGCAAATAAATCGCGACGTCGAACAATTTTTCGAGCAGAGAGAACTGTTTTTTCATTGCTTTCACCTCACCATAAGCTGCTTTCGTTAACTTTGCGGCTGATGTAGTTCGCGGAAACTAGAAGAATCAGGTTAATGACCGAATTAAACAAGCCTACGGCCGAGCTGTAGCTCCATCCGAATTCCAAAAGCCCTTTCCGGTAAACGAAAGAGGAGATCACGTCAGCCGTTTCATACGTAACGGGGTTGTACAACAATATAATTTTCTCGAATCCGACGTTCAGCAAATTCCCCATCCGCAAAATAAACATGATCGCGATCGTCGGCATAATGCCCGGCAGTGTAATGTAAACGATCTGCTTCCAACGGCTGGCGCCGTCCATTCGGGCCGCTTCGTACTGCTCCTGGTCGATCCCCATCAGCGCAGCGATGTAAATGATCGACTCCCAGCCGACGCGCTGCCATATTTCGGAGAGGATATAAATCGGTCTGAACAGCTCCGGCTTCTGCAGCATCGCTTGGCCGTCATAGCCGAACAGCATGGCAATTTTGTTAATCACGCCGTCCGCATTCGTGAAATCGGTGATGATGCCGCAAATGACGACCATCGAAATAAAATAAGGCATGTACGTGATCGTTTGCGCAACGCGCTTGAACATTTTGCTCCGCACCTCGTTAATGAGGAGTGCCAAGATGATCGGCGCCGGGAACTCGAATAATAAGGAATAGAGCGAAATGACGACCGTATTTTTCAGGATGCGCCAGAAATAATAGGAGCTGAAAAAGTCCTGAAAATGTTTAAAGCCGATCCAGGGACTACCGAGTATCCCCTTCATTGGCGAATATTCTTTGAAGGCAATTAAAGCCCCGTACATCGGTGCGTAGTGGAAAATGAAATAATACGCCAGCACGGGTATCATCATGATATACAAATATTTATTCAGCATGAAATCGCGAACATAGCGGTTAACCGTCACTTTTTTACCGGCAAGCTGGGCTCTTTCCAGTCCTCTGGTGTTCTCCATCTTCATCCTCACCCCAATTCATAATCAGGAGAGAGGGCTTATACAAGCCCTCTCCGTCTGTCTTTAACGCTTGTTGTAACGGTCAAGCGCCGCCTTCTGGATCGCGATGGCGCGATCGAGGTTCAGCGACTTCATTTTCGCAATGTAACTCTCGTATTGGCTCACAGGCTCATTGCCCAGAATGATTTTGAGCGTCATTTCGTCAACCAGTGTGTTGATGTCATTCATAATTTTCGCGTATTCGGAGCTTTCCTCAGGGGTTGGCGTGAGCGGCGGCAGACTGTATTTGTCCACATCCGTCTTCTTCCAGATGTTAACGGCCTCTCGCTGCGTCGGCAGGGTGAAGAACTGCTCCGCATAGCGTTTATCCTGGATGAACGGCCCGTTGTAGCTGCCCCGCACATACATCGACATCGCTTGTGCCGGCGCCAATTTGTCCGGATTCTTCATCAGCAGATCGGTATACTTCGGATAGCCGTTCTCCATGTTGTAGGAGACGCCTTCCGTACCGAAGTTGAAGAACATGCGGCCTTCGTCGCTGTAGCCGTAATCGAGCAAACGGGCTGCCAGCTCCGGATCCTTGGCCTTGGACGTAATCGCCACGATACCGCCGGAGGAGTAAGGCTTATCCTTCTGGCCGAATTTCGGGGTGTCGCCTTTCTTGAGCACCGGATACGGCGCTGCCACCAGCTGCACTTTCGGATCTTTGGCTTGGATGAGCGGCTGCCATTTGCCGATTCCGCCGCCCGCATTGCCGATGCTGGCTCCTGTGCCGCCGGATGCGAAGGAGCCGTCCAGCGCTTTCGTATCGACCGTCGCGATATTTTTGTCCAGCAAGCCCTCTTTGTACCAGGAGTTGAACAAGCTTAGATACTCCTTGAAGCCTTTCTCCGCAGGGCCGAACTTAATCTCCCCGTTTTCCAAATAAAATCCGCGGTTCACGCCAAAAGCTCCGAGGAAGGCGCCGTTATACGATTCATTGAAGAAGCGCGGCTTGGAGATGAAGGAAAGCGGTGCGGCAGCGCCTTTCTTCTCTTTGAACGCTTTGAGCGTAGCCGTCCACTCATCGATCGTTTCCGGTACCGGCAATCCCAGCTCGTCCAGCCAATCCTTCCGAATAATCGGGCCTTGGAAAACCTGGAGATACTCATCGCCGCGGATGAACGGGAACGCGTAATAGCTGCCGCTGTCCGTTTTGACCATTTTGTCGATTTCCGGATGTTCCTTCAAATATTTCTTCAAGTTCGGCGCGTACTTATCGATCAGATCATTCAATTTCAGAATGTAACCGTCCTTGATCGCTTTCTCAGGCCCTCCAGGGAAGTCGCTCAGGAAGTTGTATTCGATCATATCCGGCAGATCGCCGGATGCCAGCATCACGTTAAGCGCCTCTTTCGTCTGCCCCGTCGCCGGTGCCGTAAACTTCAGCGGCACGCCTGTTTTCTTCTGCCATTCCTGGAAGAAAGGCACATCGGAATGCGCTGTTTTTACACCCGTCAAGTTCCCCGTCAGCTCGCCCCAATAGGTCAGCGTTTTATCCGTTTTAATCGGGTACGTCGTCGCGCTTGCTGCCGCAGGCGCTCCCGTTTCTTTCGTCGCAGGTGTGGATGCCGTCTGAGAGGAGCAGGCGATCATTACCGAGCTCATCATGATGACGGTCATCGTTGAAGCTAACATTTTCTTCATTCATGGACCCTCCATTAAGTTTATGGGTGAGATGCATCTCTTCCTTAAGCCTACTGGAAGGCGGCCGCTAAACCTATGCGTAAATTGCAGAAACGAATGGTTAATTTCGGACTCCGCCATTGACGATTTCACAAAAAGCATCGCCAATTTCGCAAAATGAGGCGGAAGAAAGCGGTCAGTCGTCCAATCCATCACGCTTAATGCCCGCAAGAAAGCTCGGCTCCTCCTAGAGAGCCAAGCCTCTACCGAGAGTCCCGCCCATAGCGGGAATTTCTCCTGTTAAATACAGCCTTGCGGATCCTCGAAGGCTGAATAACAGGAATTCCTCCCGTTATTCAGCCCGTACTCGCAGCCTTTACGCGAAATGGGGATGAATTAACAGGAGGAATTCCCTTTATTCGTACAACTGGGCTAATTTTCTCGCGAATAACGGGAGAAATTCCAGTTACGACCTGCGGCTGACCAAGAAAAGCTCGGCTCCCTCAACGAGAGAGCCCCGCCCCGCCGCAGTTCAAAAAAAAGCTGCCGAGGATATCCTCGGCAGCTTTCCGGCATGCTACAAGTCGTTCAGTTCTTCTAAAGTGGGCATGCCCGCTTGAGCGCCGAAGCGAGTAACGGACAGCGAAGCCGCCCTCACCGCGAACTGTGCGGCATCCGATACGGCGAGGCCGCCGGCCCACGCGACGCAGAAAGCGGCATTGAAGGCGTCGCCCGCTCCGGTCGTATCCACGACCTGCACGCTGGGCGCCGCTACGGTATGCAGCCTGCCGTCTTGCAGCAGCGAGATCCCTTTGCCTCCGCGGGTTACGAGCAGCTTAGGCCCTGCTTCCTCCCACCGCTGCATGCCCGCTTGCAGCTCGTCCTCGCTTGCGTAAGCAGCCCCGCTGAGCAGCTCGAACTCCGTCTCGTTTGGCGTGATGAAATCGGCGAGCTGCAGCAGCGCTTGGGGCAGCTTCACCGCCGGAGCCGGGTTAAGCACCGCGGGGACGCCGGCCGAACGTGCGATCTGCAGCGCCGCTTGCACGGCTTCGAGCGGAATCTCCAGCTGCACGAGAAGCACATCGGCTTCTTGGATGAGAGCCGCGTGCCGGGTCACAAGCTCCGGCGTTACGCGCCCGTTCGCGCCCGGAACGACGACGATGCAATTATCTTCCGGCGTATGCATAATCGTCGCCGTCCCGGTTGTCCCTTCCATGCGCACGACGGCTTCCGTATGGATACCATGCTGCTCCAGCTGTGCTAGCAGCACGTCGCCGAAGGCGTCCTGACCGACAGCGCCGATCATAGATACGTGTGCCCCCAGCTTCGCACAGCCAACGGCTTGATTGGCTCCTTTGCCGCCGGGAATCGTATGTAACGCATCGCCGTGGACCGTCTCTCCGATTCGCGGCATTTTCCTCATCGATACGACCAAATCCATATTCAAGCTGCCTACAACCGCTATACGTGAATGCTTCAACCTGATTGCCTCCTTGATATCTGTTACTAGTGCCATCTCCATACTTGTCCATTCTCATACCTTCAACCGTGTTCTACTAGCGTATCATTCATACGGAAGGTTTTCCAACCGAATTTTATTTATCAATTGCAGATACAAACTTTTGATTGCCCGTGCATTTCAATCCCCTTCTGAATCAACTACGATTAAGTTAATAAACAGCTCTTCACATCAGTTTAATACTCATTCTAGGAGGCTTCTTGTATGGATATTCAAGCGCAGTCAGCAAGGTTAAATCCGCTAACGCCGGAACAAATCAAACAGTACCACGAGGACGGGTATCTCATCATCAGCAAAGGGTGCAGCGATGATCTGATCGATGCTTTTAATTCGCACATTCATTCGATTCGTTCCTCCGATGCGATGCCCGAGTGGGCGAAGCCAAGAAAAGGCGGAGCCGCAGTGGATGACAAGGACCGCTTCTCCGTCCGGCTGTTCAATCCTCACCTGCATGACGGTTTCGCACTGCAGATGATGAAGCTGCCGATTGTGCGCGGTGCGTTGGCCCAAGTTCTCGGCGATGAAGCGTCCGGCGTGCAAAGCATGTACTTTTACAAAGAACCCGGATCCCCCGGACAAGCGGCGCATCAAGATTATTATTATATCAAGAATGACCCGAATACGCTGACCGCCGCCTGGGTCGCCATGGAATATACGAATGAAGAGAATGGCTGCTTGTATGTCATTCCCGGTTCTCAGAAGCTCGGCATTCTGCCGCATGGAGATGTGAAAAATTTACAAGAGCACGAAGCTTGGACCCACGAGGTGGAAGGCATCGATTTGACGAAGGAAATTCCGGTTATTTTGGATAAGGGGGACGTCTTGATATTTGACAGCAACCTGATTCACTCCTCTACGCGAAACCGATCCGAACGTTGGAGACGTTCCTACGTATGCCATTATATTCGTCACGACTCCACAATCGAAAGAGAAGATTTGAAAAAGAAAATCCCCCTTGTATAATGAAGGAAAAGGCTGTCCGAGAGGGATGGAATGAACGTATGGGAACAGATGCCAGGGTGGAAGTCCTTCCACCTTTTTTGTTTGTAACCAGCGCCTACGCAGGCAGTGTGGTTTATGGCCCCGGAGGGAAATACGGACCGCGCATCCAAATGGATTTGCAGCTTGTCCTGCTGCATAGCGGCTCCATGACGGTAGAAATTGACGGCGTTCCCCACTCGGTTCCGCCCGAGAGCGTTGTTCTGCTCAAACCGGGACACGAGGAGCTGTTTCATTTCAATGAGAAACGGGACACGTGGCATCGATGGATCGCGGTAACGACCGAGCCGCTTTCCGCGCATGCAGAGACTTACTTCGAGTCGCTGCCCCTGTACATCCCCTTGACGGCTCGGCTCAATCAGTTGACGAATATGATGATGTCTCTGCAAAACGACGGATGCACGCCGGCGGATGAAGTCGTGAAATCCCTCGGCCGTTCCGCCGTGTGGTTGTATGCGACAGAGCACAAGCATTTGGGACGGAATCACCTGAAGCATCCGGCTGTTCTTCTTGCTGTGGAAGCGATTCACGAAAGATTCGGCGAAGAGCTCAGCCTGAGCGATCTATCCAAGATTACCGGCAAAACGCCCGAGCATATCATCCGCCTGTTCCAGCGCGATGAAGGGGTCACGCCAATCCAATATTTATGGCAGTACCGGGTCAAAAAAGGCTTGGAATTGCTGCGCAGTACAGGCCTGAACATCGGTGAAATCGCCGAACAGTCCGGCTTCAAAACCTCTTACCATTTCGCCCGCACCATCAAGCGCCATACCGGTCTGACGCCTAGTGAAATTCGTAAGGAACACTACAACAAGCCCTTTCGCTCCGGAGAACCGAAACTATAGGCTTGCCGCCAGACAGATAAAGCCCGGCCGGCGCTTATACAGCGCACTGCCGGGCTTTCATCGTTAACCTTTCACCGCACCTGCGGCCACGCCGCTGATGAAATATTTCCTGCCGACGATACTCAGAAGAACCAATACGGGAACCGCCATTAGAAATGCTCCCGTAATCGGCGTAGCATAATCCTCTTTATAAGGATTGTTCATCGTCGAGATGCCGACTGAAAGGGTCATTTTGTGCTCGGAAGTTAGAAAGATCAGCGGGCTCAAATAATCGTTCCACGAGTTCATGAAGTTGAGAAGCCCTACAATGCCGATACCGCTCATGGACAAAGGAATTGCAATGCTCAGGAACGTCCGCCATTCCGTAGAACCGTCCACCCGTGCGCTCTCATACAGCTCGGAGGGGATTGCCGTCATCACTTGGCGGATGAGAAAAATATGAATCGCCGATATGGCCCCCGGTAAAATGAGAGGAAAGAACGTATCCAACCAGCCCCACTGTCTGAACATAATGAAGCTCGGAACCAGTGTCATCTGCGACGGAATCAGAATTGTTGCTATCACGATCGTAAACAGTATATGTTTCCCTTTAAACTCATACCTGGAAAAGCCATATGCAACCAATGCATTACCTATCATAGAGAGAACAGAAACCGCTGCAGCAATAAAAACGCCGTTGAAAAATTGCGTCCAGAACGGAATTTTATCAAACAGCAGTATAAAGTTGTCTAGCGTCGGATGGAACGGAATCGGATTCAACGGGGAAGCAACGATATCATCATAGGTTTTGAACGACATTCCGATCATATAGAGAAAAGGGAGACTGAATAATAAGCTCAATGCAGTCAAAGCAGTGTACACAACGATGCGGTGAATGCGGTTTGCTGTCAATGCGGTCTCCCCTTTACTTTTTTTCTTGAAACAACTTGATTTGAATAAGCCCAACAATGAGTAATACAACGGTAAATACATACCCAACGGCAGACGAATAGCCGAAGCTTTGCAGCCGGAAGGCTTGCTGATATATGTACATGGTCGGAAATAGCAGCGATTGCTCCGGCCCGGACTGGCCGGGTCCGGCCAGCACGAACGGCTCGGCGAACATCGTGAACGAACCGATAATTGCCTGAAAGACGATAAAAGTCAGGATAGGTCGCAATAGCGGCAATGTCACATAACACACTCTTTGGCAAGCATTGGCTCCGTCAATTTTGGCTGCCTCGATAAGCTCCCGGGGAATGTTTTGAAGGCCGGCCAGAAAGTAGAGGATGTTAATGCCCATATACCGCCATGTCAACAAAATGATCAAAGCGGGCAGCGTCCACTTCGGGTTTTCCAGCCAACCGATCGGGTTGATGCCGACAAAAGCAAGCAGTGTATTCAGGAAGCCGAAGGATTTGTTGAAAATAAATCCGAAAATGATCGCCACCGCAACAGCCGATGTAATGTTGGGCGTAAAAAAGAAGGTTGCAAACCATCCCTTCTTCCGTTCTACGAAAGGCTGGTTGATTAACAGCGCAACCAGCAGCGCAATCGGCAGGATGATAAAGACGCTGCCCCCCGTCGCCTTCAGTCCGTTCCACATCGATTTCCAGAAAACATCATCATTCATTACGAGCGTATAATTTTTGAAGCCTGCATAGGTCAACTTGCTGACACCCTGGTATAGGCTGAGCCAGAAGCCATACAGCGTGGGATACAAGCTAAACACGAAGAAGTGAATGAAAAAAGGACGAAATACCGGTACTTATTCCACGCATCCGCGAACAAAGTCCGCCACCACGCCTGGTTCTGGTTCGGAGCTACAGCGACCAGCTTCCCGTACAGCTCTCCCAGATCCTGACCGTTGAAGTACTTCGTATACTTACTCTGCTCATGCAGTCCCTTCTCGTTAACCGAAGTTAGAAGCGCAGGGAACAAGTTAACGATTTGGAATCGTTTGACCGAGTTTTCCGGGGTTAGTTGGGCGAGCTTCAGAAACTCCCAGGCCAATTCTTTATTTCGGGAATACTTGGAAATCATCAACCCGGTTCCGCCCCATACGGTGGTCGGAACCGACTTGGGTCCGCCCAGAGGCATAGGCGCAGCCGCCCACTTTCCTTCCAGCTCCGGTGCGTTATCCGCCAGCAGATTGACCCACCAATCCGGACCGAAAGCAGCGATGTAATTCCCTTTCTTGAACTGATCCCAGTAAGCCGGACCGTCGTAATAATTTTTATCCATAATGCCGTCCTTCTTCCATGCATACATCCGTTTCAAAGCGGTCTGGCCTTCGGGCGTATTAAATCCGGGCTGCCCGTCTTTGGTAACGATGTCTCCGCCCTCCTGCTTGATGAACAACTCGAAATACGTTTGGTCCCCTCCGGTTTTCGTTGTTGAGTTTCCCGGGAAAATATATTTTTTATCGCCGATCAATTTCTTCGCTTGCTCCGTAAATTGATCCCATGTCTTTAGCTCCGCTACGTTAATTCCGGCTTTATCGAATAAATCTTTCCGATAATAAAGGGCAGAAGCGGTTGCAGCATGCTCGATTCCGTACTGCTGGCCGTTAATGGTGTATAACGCTTGCCGTCCTTTGGACATCACATCAGTCAGGTTGCTGCTTTTCAAATAATCGTCCAAAGGCACGAAGGGGATATCACCGCGAATAAATTTAGGGAACTGCGATTGTTCGATATCGATAAGATCCGGTGCGCCATCCCCGCCCGACTTGGCAATAACCAAGTATTTATCGACAAGCGCTGTGCCTTCCATCAAATTAATATCCACGGTCACTTCGGGCTGCCGTTTCTTGAATTCTTCCTTGATGGCCTCAAAAAAACGCTTATGAGGCTCTGCAAACACCCATAAGGTTAACTTTTTCCCGGCTGCAGCGGTTTGCTCAGCTGTAGAAGCAGGCTCTCCGACATTCGGCGTACAAGCGGTTAAGGCTAACGTTAACGCAATTGCTGCAGAAATCGATGGCCACATTGTTCTCACCATGGATACACCCTTTCCATTGTTTTATTATCAAAGAGATGATCTATCATTCAAATCATAATGTATGCGTTTACAGTTGGGAATGCACGAACAGCCGTTATATTGTGTCTGAGATTGATATTCGACGTATTCATCATTCGCCGGAAGCGTGCTGGAGCAGCCGGTAAAGCAGGTGCAGAAGAACATAAAAAAAAAGACAAAAAAACCTGCGAGATAAGGAAACAAACCTTGATTTATCAAGATTTGCTTCCTTATCTCGCAGGCATTCTCATGTCGTCTGTGTGTCTAATGAACTTATTTCCAAATAAATACCGTTTAACGCCGTTCCGCTGGGTCAGCTAATACAGATGCCACTGCCTTATGCCAGCCTGCACAATAAGCAGCCCGCGCTTCTTCTTTCATCGCCGGCACGTAATGCCGGTAGCTGCGGCCGCCCGAGGCGCCGATGCTTCCAAGTGACGGCCAGAAGCCGATCCCGACGCCGCCCAAATAAGCCGAGCCCATGGCGGACAGCTCCGCCACCTCGGACTTCACGACCGCCCTGCCGAGCAGGTCGGATTGGAACTGCATCAGGCTCGCATTGCCGGAGGCACCGCCGTCTGCCCGCAGCTCCATGAGCTCGACACCGGTTTCTCGCTCCATCAGCTTCACCGCATCATATACCTGATAAGCGATGCTCTCGAGGGCAGCCCGAATGATATGGGCTTTGGTCGTTCCCCGGTTCATCCCGGTGATGGACGCTCTGGCGTACGAATCCCAATACGGCGCGCCGAGCCCGACGAAAGCCGGGACCAAGTAGACGCCTTCGCTATCCGGTATACCCGCAAGCAGCTGCTCCATCTCCTCGAACGAGCTGAACAAGCCCAGATTGTCCCGCACCCAGTTCAAGCTGTCGCCGGACGTAC
The DNA here is from genome assembly GCF_031456485.1 of Bacillus sp. 3255. Lineage (NCBI taxonomy): Bacteria > Bacillati > Bacillota > Bacilli > Caryophanales > Bacillaceae > Bacillus > Bacillus sp. 3255. The sequence continues at coordinate 13,161 of NZ_JAVDUS010000012.1, read as the reverse complement.
GGATAACGGCTTCCACCGCGTAAGTGACTTTGCCTCCCATGCCCCAAGCGATCGCGCTTACCAGCCCGTTCGCGGAATCCACCGGCTTCTCCCCTACATTCATCAGCACGGATGTTCCAGTGCCGTAAGTCGCTTTGGCCATGCCGGTCTCATAGCACTGATTGCCGAACAAGGCCGCCTGCGAGTCGCCGATCACCCCTGTGATCGGTACGCGGCAATCGCCGAAGAGCGCCGGATCTTCCGTATACCCGAAAATTTCATCGGAAGCTTTGACTTCGGGCAGCAGCTCCGCAGGCACGCCGAATAGATCGCACAGCCCGCCATCCCACTCCAACGTGTGAATATTATAGAGCGATGTACGGCTGGCGTTGGTGTAATCGGTCGCGTGTACTTTGCCGCCGGTCAGCTTCCAGAGCAGCCACGCGTCGATCGTTCCCGCGAGCAGTTCCCCTGCCGCCAGCTTCTCGCCGGCTCCCTCCGCATGCTGCAGCATCCACCCCCACTTGGCCGCGGAGAAGTAGGGATCCAGCAGCAGCCCCGTTGCGGCGCGCACGGAATCCTCGTGGCCGGCCTGCTTGTAGCCGGCACACAGGTCGGCTGTGCGCTGGCACTGCCACACGATGGCGTTATACACGGGATCGCCTGTCGTGCGGTCCCACAGGACAGCCGTTTCCCGCTGATTCGTGAGTGTTAACGCGGCAACCGAGGCCGGAACAATCCCGGCCGAAGCGATCGCCTCAAGTGCAGTGCGTTTGACATTGGCATAGATCTCTGCCGGATCATGCTCGACCCAACCGGGACGCGGATATATTTGCCTGTGCGCGGCGGAGCTTCGGGCAACGATCTGCCCGGTACGATCGATCACGAGCGCTTTCGTGCCCGACGTACTTTGATCGATGGCAAGCAGATACCCTTTCTCCATCGTCATGACTCCCGCCTGCCCAGCAGCTCAAGCGCAACGCGCTTCAAATTGCCGGCAGATATGCCGTAATGGTTGAACACTTCGGCCGTCTTCCCGGCGATCGCCGGCTCATCCGGAATCCCGATGATCCGCATCGGAACGGGGCAATGCTGTACGACGACTTCCGATACGGCTGCGCCAAGTCCCCCATGAATGCTATGTTCTTCGACGGTAATCAGATGGCCGGTTTCCCGGGCAGCGCTTAGAATGGCCGCCTCGTCGAGCGGTTTGATCGTATGCATATTGAGCACACGGCAGGACACCCCCGCCTCCTTCAAGGCTTCATGCGCATCCAACGCCACGCGAACCGTCTCGCCTGTGGCGATGATCGTGACCTCGCTGCCTTCGCGCAGGCGCACCGCTTGGCCGATGACGAACTCATAATCGTCCGAGTCATACACATCTTCGACCGCATTGCGGCCGATTCGAACGTAGGCGCCGCCTTCGTAGTTCACCAGCGCCTCCGTCATCCGCTTCGTTTCGTGCCGGTCCGCCGGGAGCAGCACGGCGATTCCCGGAATGGCCCGCATAACGGCCAGATCCTGTACCGAATGATGGGACATGCCGAGCGCGCCGTAGCTGACTCCCCCGCTAATGCCTACAAGCTTCACATTCGTTGCCGAGTAGGCGACGTCCACTTTGATCTGTTCGATGCTCCGCATGCTGAGAAAGCACGCCGGCGAAGTGACGAACGGCTTCTTGCCGCTGTGGGCAAGCCCCGCGGAGATGCCGACGATATTTTGCTCGGCGATGCCCACCTCGACGAACTGTTCCGGGTACGCCTTGGCGAATGGAGCCATGGCGGCAGAGCCTCTGGAATCGCTCGCAAGCACCATAATCGAGCGGTCATGCTGCGCTTGCTCCAGCAGTGTCTCACAAATGACCTGCCGATTCGGAATCGTGTTCATATCAGCTCACCTGTCCTTTCTGATCGTAGCTGCTTTGCAGCGCGGTGAGCTCGGCCAGCGCTTGCTCCAGCTCGGCTTGGTTCGGCACATGATGGTGCCAATGCGGGACGTTCTCGGCAAAGGATACGCCCTTGCCTTTGACGGTGTTCGCCATCACGAGCGTCGGCTTGCCCCTATGGGCCGGAATCGCTTCGAACGTCTTGACCAGCGCCTGCATGTCGTTGCCGTCTATCGAAACGACGTGCCAACCGAATGCGGCCCACTTGTCCTCCAGCGGATCAAGTCCCATCACCTCTTCGGTCGAACCGCTGATCTGCAAGCGGTTGCGATCGATAATCCCGATCAGATTATCCAGCTTGTAGTGAGCTCCCGCCATAGCGGCCTCCCATACGGAGCCTTCGGCCTGCTCCCCGTCACCCATAAGGCAGTAAGTGCGGTAGGAAGCGCCGTCTTTCTTGGCGGCAAGGGCCATGCCCACGGCCACCGCCAAGCCATGCCCCAGCGCGCCTGTGTTCATTTCTATGCCCGGCACCTTGTTGTTCGGGTGTCCGATCAGCTTCGTACCGAATTGGCTGAACGATGCCAGCTCCTCTCTTGGGAAAAAACCGCGGTCCGCAAGAATCGACCAGAGCGATTCGACCGAATGTCCCTTGCTTAGAATGAACCGGTCTCTGTCCGCCGCTTTAGGGTTGGCCGGATCGATGTTCATCACGCGGTAGTACAGCGCCGTTAAAATATCGGTATTGCTGAGCGAGCCGCCCGTGTGTCCGGTCTTGGCCCCGGCAATCATTCGCAATAAATCCATCCTGATTTGCGTCGCTTTCGCTTGCAGCGCTCTTATCTCCATAGCTCCTCCTTATTTACAGGCCTTTGCCGCGCAGCCATGCCTGAATTTCGCTTTCTGTCGGATCGACGGGATCGGGGGTCAAGCCCGGAATATACGAACAAGCCTCATAAAGAGCGGGAATAACGTTAGCATGAATGCCTACCGAATGGTGCACATAAGGCCCTTTGACCAGCTTCTCCTCCCATAGCGGCCAATCGTTCACTTCCACCCACACGTACGAACCGCGGGTGTAAGGCCCTTGAATGCCCTGGGCTTTCCCCAGAAACAGCTGATAATCGCCATGATCGCCGTCGAACCGGGCCAGCGTCATGCCGCCGCCGCGAATTTCCCCTTCATGCGTGCCTGGGGAGTGATCGTCGAACAAGAAATGCTTGCGCAGCTTCGGCTTATTCTCGACGGAAAGAGATACCGGGAAATTCCCGCAGTGAAACAGCAATTCGCCGTTGGCATTGTCAGGATGGCGCACCGTCAGATCGGCGAAGAAGGTCGGCGCCTCGTTCATCGCAGCGGCCTGCACCATGACCGAAGTGATTGCGCCATGGATATCGGTTTCGCACGTCACCGGAATTTGCTCGTCGGTCAAGATCGCGTTCGCCAAGCATGGCATGATGCCCATCGCATCCTGCAGCGAGGACCAGCATTGAATCGCAATCGCCGTGCTTCCTGTCTGCTGCGCATACTGCCTCATCGCCACTTTCAAAGCAGCGATCCGCCTTACATCGGCTTCCGTCACTTCGGACCAGTCCAGCTTCTCCTTGATGTAGTCGATCGCTTCCGCCAATTCCGAGGATTGGCCGTTCTCAATACGCTTGGTAGCGCGTTGAATATCAACGAGTGTGATCGGATGCAGCTCGATGCCGAAGCGTTCCAGCAGTTCTCCCTCGTTGCACATCATCGTCCAGAAGGATGCGGGTCTTGGGCCGATTTGCAAAATACGCAGCGAACGGAACTGGCGAACGACATTGGCTGCCGAAATGAAATTTGAGAAGCCGCGCTCAAAAACGGGATCGTTCACCCGGGTATTCGTAACATAAGAGAAAGGCACGTTAAAGCGCCGCAGCACCTTGCCCGTCGCGAACAGTCCGCACTGCGTGTCGCGCAGCCGCATGCCGTCTTCCAGCGGAGCCTCGTCGCGCGGCCCCCAGAGCAGAACCGGCTTGCCGAGCGCCTTGCCGACGCGGGCAACCGTATCCTCGGTGCCGAAGTTGCAGTGCGGGAAAAATACCGCATCGACACCTTCCTGCTTGAACCGGTCGATGATCAGATCGGCATTGATATTATCGTCATAGAGCAAACCTTCCGAGTTGATCCCTTCGAGATCGACGATATCGATGTCGAGTCCGAAACTCTGAATTTTCTCGCGGATCAGCACTTTGTACTTAAATGCGTCTTCTGCACTGAAAACGAACCTGCGGGTAGGCGCGTAGCCCAGCTTAAGTTTTTTCATGAGGAAGCCTCCTGTTTTGTTTAGGTAAACTTTTAGTCCAATTGACGAAAACTAGGACTAAACTTTTCACTTAATTTTTTGTCTTGTTTAGTTATTTTATGAATAAATCTAATCTAACATGCCTATAATAGGACGTCAACGCCGTTTTTTAATTAAGTTTAGTTATTTTTTTATAAACGATTTAGTCGAATTACAATTCACCTATTGCATGAGCTGCGTATTCACGATAAACTAAACTCACTCAACTAATTTAGTGAATGGGGATTGTTCAATTTGAAGATGGAAGATATAGCGAGGCTGGCGGGCGTATCCAAATCGGCCGTGTCGCTTGCGCTTAGCGGCAAATCGGGCATTAGCACGGAGACGCGTGAGCGCGTGCTTGAGATCGCCAGGGAAAGCGGATATTCCCCCAAACCCCGGGCAGCCGCTGCGGATACTGCTCTTAAATCCCTATCTTTTTTGGTGTTCACCAACTCGGGAATCGTGCTTGAATCTTATTATCAGCAGCCCTTCTTCCGGGAGCTGATTCATTTCATTGAGGACCGCTGCCGTTCGAAAGGCTATTCGCTGCTGTTCTCCTCTGTCGACCGGGAACATCTCGAGCGGGAGGTACGTTTGCTGGCGGAGGATCGTCAAACCGACGGCATCATTTTGCTCGGCAATAACTTAACGCCGGAGGAAATCGGAGATTTGTCGCATCGCTTGGGACCCCATCTGGTCGTGCTCGATAACTGCTTCGACAAGCTGCCGGTTCATTTCGTGGCCATTAACAATTTCATGGGTGCTTACCAAGCGGGGACTCATTTGTGGGAAAATGGACATCGGGAGATCGGCTATATCGCCTCCAATGTGCGCATCCAAAATTTCGAGGAGCGTAAAACGGGGTTTCTTGAAGCCTTGCAGGAGCGCGGATTGGATATCAACCCTGTGCATACGTTTGCCGTGGCGCCAACCATGCTCTCCTCTCAGGAGGATCTGAAAGGCCAGCTGCAAGCTTACATGGCTGAGAACCGCCCGCTTCCGACGGCCTTTTTCTGCGAATGCGACTACATTGCCATCTCGGCATTGAAAACGTTGAACGATCTCGGCATCCGCGTTCCGGAGCAGGTGTCCGTCGTTGGCTTCGATAATATTTCGGAATCACGCATCGTTTCACCGGAGCTGACGACCGTTCATGTCGAGAAGCAAAGGATGGCCCAGCTGGCGGTCGATCTGCTCATCGAATCGATCGAACAAGGTGTGGAGGCCACCTCCAAGGTCCGGGTAGACACCCGACTGGTCGTTCGCCAGTCCTCCCAGGCTCCGCGCACGGACTAATGCGGCGCAGCCGCTTCAAATAACAAAGGGTGTCCCAGCCAATGTATGGCTTGGGACACCCTTTGTTATTTGATAATCAATACCGGGCAATGCACATGCTTGATGACGCTGTGGCTCACGCTGCCGAGAAGAATCTCCGATACGAGCCCGACGCCGCGGCTGCCCATCACGATCAAATCGTGCTGATCCCCATCTGCCTTATGGCAGATCACGGCAGCCGGGTCGCCGGTCAGTGTAACGCACTCGAACTCCAAGCCGTTGGCCGCTATCGCCGCCGAAGCCAGCCCAATAATTTTCCGGCCTTCTTCTTCAAGCGCATCAACGAGCGGTACGCTGATCGGCGGATCATTCAATGTGATCTGCGGGTGCACATGAAGCACGGTCAATTTGGCCTGCGGTGACAGCTGTTTGATTAACCCGATGGCGTGATGAAGCGCCCGGTCGGATTGCTGTGAACCGTCGATAGGAACAAGAATGTTTGTATACATACACGATTCCTCCTTTGATTCTCACATTCACGTTAACGTTATATATAAAGTGCAAATTGACGGGGAACTTTGAGTTAGTGCCCTTCCGCGTGATCGACGTGCTTCACATGCTTATGATTCATGCCCACGAAAATGACGGAAAGAAGCACGAAACAACCGCCTACGATGAATGGAACGTGCGGATTGTACCATTCCGCCAATTTCCCTGCCAGCCACGGTGCTGCCGCAGCCCCAAGGAAGCGAAGGAAGCTGTATGCCGCGGATGCCGTGGAACGCTCGACAGGAGCGGCATTCATAACCGCCGTCGTGATCAGCGTATTGTTGTTGCCGAGGAAGGCACCCGCTGCAATAACTGCAACGATAATAACCTCATTCGTCGATGTCCAGATCCCCATGGCGATCAAAGTGGCCGCGAACAGCGTCAGCTGCACGCACATGGATTTAACCGTTCCGTAGCGCTTCTGCAGCTTCGGTGCCATGAAGATGGAAGTGATCGCCAGCAGTAAGCCCCATCCTAAAAATACATACCCCAAACCGTGTTCTTCCAAACCCATATGAAACGGCGAATAGGCCAGCAAGGTAAAAAAACCGAAATTATACAGAAGTGCGGTAATGCCGAAAATGCGCAGCGGGCGGTGCTTCAAAGCGCGGAAAGGCTCCATTATTGACGTTTTCTTAACTGGTGCAGCCGAAGATGGGGTTGCCTTCGGCATGACGAGGGCAATGAACAGAAAGGCAATGACCATCAAACTGGCAACGCCGAAGAATGGCCCCCGCCAAGAAATCGATCCCAATTCGCCGCCTAGCAGCGGTCCGACGGAAATGCCAAGTCCGATGGCCGTTTCGAATAAAATAATGGACTGCGCAACACCTGTTCTTGATAAAGATACGATAGCGGATAATGCAGTCGCCACGAACAGCGCGTTGCCAAGTCCCCAACCGCCGCGCAGCCAAACGAGCTGCCAGATGCCATTGGAGCCTCCGCCAAGCGCGGAAAATACGGCAATAATGACAATCCCTAACAGCAGCGTTCCCTTCAAACCAAGTCTGGATGAAATGACCCCAGTTATGAGCATGGCGACAGCCATGACCAAATTATAACTGGTGAAGAGCAGTGTTACATCGCTCTGTGAAGCATTCAGTTTATGAGCGATGGCAGGCAGGATTGGATCGACAAGCCCAAGTCCCATGAAGGCGATAATGCTCGCGAAAGCGACGGCCCAGACAGCTTTCGGTTGATTCAACATTTTTGCTCTGGATTTGACCTGTGTGTTAGGTTGCATGATCTTTCTATGCTCCTCTTCATTAAGGATAATGCTTTCTCATCGATTATCATATTCCTTTATAACGTTAACGTCAACGTTAAATTCGTCCGAACTTTTCGCGCATACCTCAGGAAAGTTAAGGAAATGATACTAGAACAATATCCTAGAGCTTGGGGAAAAAACCATATGTTCGCACATTGGCTGCGCTCCAAAAAACATTCGCCGCTTCCGCTAACCAAAACAATTGCCGAACCGCCGGCATCAATGCCAATATTCATGACGATTCACGAAAATATCGATTACGTCCGCCAGACGCTCGGAAACAGCACGGATATCGTATTCCGCGAGTTCTCCTACGGCGCCGTGACCGAGCCTGTGGCCATCGTCTATACCGACGGCCTTGTCGATGGCAACGTCGTGAATGATTTCATCATGCGGTCATTGATGTCCGATCAGCTGGATCCGGATCCTGGGCTGAGCCCCTTCGAGCTGTTGGAGCTGCACACGCTCACCATCGGTGAAGTCCAGCAAGTGTATGACATGAAGAAGCTGCTCCATCACCTTCTATCCGGCGACTCGGTCATTCTGATGAACGGCTATGACTGCGGTATCGCCGCCAGCACCAAAGGCTGGAAAGACCGCGGCGTAACGGAAACGAACGTAGAAACGGTTGTCCGCGGTCCGCGGGAGGCTTTCTCCGAGTCCATCCGCACGAACACCGCACTTATTCGCCGAAAGATCAAGGATCCGAATTTGTGGGTGGAAACATTTCAGGTCGGTAAGGTGACCCAGACCGATGTCGTGCTGATGTATGTGAACGGGATTGCTGCGAAGTCCCTCATCGCCGAGGCCCGCAACCGGTTAAATCAAATTCAGATTGACGGCATATTCGAGAGCAGCAATATCGAAGAACTGATCCAAGATGAAGTTATTACACCATTCCCGACGGTTTATAATTCGGAGCGCCCGGATGTTGTCGCCCTGGAACTCATTCAAGGCAAAATTGCCATCCTGGTCGACGGAACCCCCTTCGTGCTGATTGCTCCTGCGTTGTTCGAAACGTTCCTGAAGGCTTCCGAAGACTATTATCATCGCGTGGACATTTCTACCTTAATCCGGGTGCTTCGTTACGCCGGGTTTCTTATTGCCCTATTAGCCCCATCTTTCTATGTTGCCATCACAACGTTTCACCAGGAAATGCTGCCGACCCAGCTCCTCATCTCCCTCGCGGCGCAGCGGGAGGGTATCCCGTTCCCCGCCTTCATCGAAGCTCTCCTGATGGAGATAACGTTCGAGGTGCTGCGGGAAGCCGCGCTGCGCATGCCGCGAAGCATCGGGTCGGCGCTGTCTTTCGTCGGAACGCTGGTTATCGGACAGGCAGCGGTCGATGCCGGCATCGTTTCGGCCGCGATGGTCATCGTCGTGTCCATTACGGCGATCTCCAGCTTCGTCTTTCCTTCTTATGACTTGTCTAACGCCATCCGCATTTTACGATTTCCGCTTATGGCACTGGCCGCTTCGTTCGGCTTTTTCGGAATACTCGCGGGCCTGCTCGGGCTCATCCTGCATCTGAACTCCTTGCAATCGTTCGGAGTGCCCTATCTGAGCCCATTCGCGCCGATGGAATTGCATAAGCAAACGGATGCCCTGTTCAGAATGCCGTTTCAGTCTATTTTCTCCCGTGTCCGCACGGTCAGCGCTAACAACGTTGTGAAGAAAGCCAAACGAACTCGGTTCAAACCTTAAAGGGGGGGCAGCGATCCCAATGATAGCCAGGATGCGAATCATCGCTTGCTTACTCGTCATCGTCCTGTTGGTAAGCGGCTGCTGGAGCCGGAGGGAGCTCAACGATATTGCGATTGCCGAGGGCGTAGGCATCGATATTACCGATCATCAGTTTGAGCTTACCGTTCAAATCGTCAATCCGGGCAGTGTCACCAAAGCGATGGGAAACCCGAACATTCCGATCATTGTGTATTCTTCCAAAGGCGTCACTTTGAACGAAGCGGTGAAAAGATTGACCTCCTCCATTTCCCGGAACATTTATTTCGCTCACATCCGGATTCTTGCCATCTCGGAAGAGCTGGCTGAGCAAGGCATTGTTGAAGCGATGGACTATCTCATGAGAGGCAGCGAATTCCGCTCCGATTTCGATGTTGTCATTGCCAGGGACACTACGGCGAAGGACTTGTTAAGCATCATGACACCGCTGGAACAAGTGCCTGCCAATTATATTTACAACTCTCTGGAAGCCGCCAAAAAGGAATGGACATCAGCGGTAACGATCAAACTCGACCAGCTGTCGAAAGCGATCGTTACCCCCGGCAGAAGCCCGGTCATCTCCGGCATCCAGATCGTCGGCGAGTATAGCTCCGGCTCCGGCAAAGCGAACATCAACTATACGACGCCGAAAGTGCGGCTGCAGTACTCCGGCAATGCCATCTTCAAGAGAGATCGGCTGGTGGGATGGCTGAATGAGAAGGAGTCCCGCGCATACTCGGTCATTACGGACCAAGCGAAGCGCTCTTCCATCCATGTGCCCTGCCCGGAAGGCGGCAATATCGGCATCGATATCGCGCGGGTCAAGAGCAAGGTCCATGCTGTAGTAACGAACGAAAAGCCTGAAATATTTATCGAACTCATGGCTGAAGGGAATGTGTCCGATGTGGAGTGCAAAATTGACCTGCTCAAAGTTGAAACAATCGCGTATTTGGACCAGCAGATCACGAAACTGATGGAGGATAATCTGGAACACACCATCAAAAAAACCCAACAGTTAGGAACCGATATATACGGCTTCGGCGAAGCGGTGCATCGTGCCGACTACAGATACTGGAACAAGGTCAAAGACAATTGGGAGCAAGTATTCAAACAATTAACCCCTCACCTGAAGATCGTTGCCAGAGTTAGAGGTACGGGGACATTAGGGGATTCCGTTGTAAATGATGTAAAGGAGTAACGGTTATGTTAATCGGCATCTGTGTATTCGTCATTACCGCCCTCATTGCGTGCTATGAGATTCCACGCTTGTGGAGGCAAGGCTGCAAGCAAGAGATCTGGATCTACATCTCACTCATGCTGCTCGGGAATGTGCTTGCTACCATGAAGGGCATGCATAAAACACTGCCCAACCCGGCTGATTGGGTTACCTTTCTGATGATGCCAATCACCAAACTTTTACTGCAAATCGGGTTGATCACGAAGTAAAATAGGCAAGGCATAGGGAGGCAGTCCCTCATGAATAACGAGAATTCGTTGACGGCTCGTCAGCTCATGATTTTAGTCTTTTTGGTTGCGGTGGGTACGACCGTTCTCGTCGTCCCCTCGCTCTTAGCCATGGAATCGAAGCAGGATGCCTGGATCGCCGGCATCGCAGGCGTCGCCATCGGCTTGCTTTTCATCCGCATGTATGTCAGGTTGGCGAAGATGTTCCCTGCCCAGTCGCTTTTCGATATGAATGAAACCGTCTTCGGCAAGTGGCTGGGGAAAGCCTTCACGCTGCTGTATGTGTTTATCGCGGCCGTTATCAGTGCTCAAGTTCTATTCTACATCGGCGCGTTCATGACCACGCAAATCATGCCCACGACACCGATCCAATCCATTCATATTCTCATGATTACATTCGTCATTATCGGGGCCAAGCTGGGCGTCATTATTTTAGCGAGAACCGCAGAAATCTTTTTTCCATGGATGGTTTTGCTGCTGATTTTATTGTTTATTTGTGTCACCCCCCAAGCCGATGTCATCAACCTACTCCCAATTGGCGAAGCAAGCCTGATGTCCATCGCTCGTTCTTCGTACTATATCGTAGTGTTTTCTTATTTTCCGATTGCCTTTGTCCTCTGCCTCATCACCAACCAAGTGAAATTGCCCGTTCGGTTTTCCAAAGCATTCACTTACGGAGGGATAACGAGCGGGGTAGTGCTCGTGCTGATCACTTTGTTCAGCATCATCGTAATGGGACCCGATCAGTCCTCGCGGCAAATCTATGCGACCTATGCGCTTGCCAAAAAAATCAGCGTCGGCAACTTCCTGCAGCGGATCGAGGTAACCGTTGCCTTCTTATGGTTTATTTCGATCTATTTCAAATTGACCCTGTACTTCAATGCCGTGCTTCAAGGCATCGCCTCCCTGTTTCGGCTTCAAAACTACAAAGCCTTTGCGACGCCGACAGGCCTCATCATCACCGTTCTTTCGCTGTTGGTGTACCCGAATGTCGCATACAGCCATCATTGGGATGAGTTTACGTGGATTCCTCTAGCCACCTGTATCGGCTTCATTCATCCCGCGCTATTAATTGGGGTCGGTTACTTACGCAAGAAAATGACGAATAACAGCTAGACAAGGACGTGTTGTCATGAACAAAGAAACGATTACGCCGCGTCAATTTATGATCATTGTAATCCTGTTTTCAATAGGCACATCCATTCTGGTTATACCGGCTTCGGTGGCTGCGGACGCCAGGCAGGATGCCTGGATGCCGCAGCTGTTCAGTATTGCTGCAGGAAGTATCCTTGTCGCGTTATATGCCTGGATTGCCACACAGTATCCGGCGACCTCCATATACGGCATTAACGATTGGGTATTCGGCAAATGGCCGGGAAGGCTCTTAACATTGTGCATATCTCTATTATGCCTGTTGTTCGGTGCGCAGGATGTCTTTTATGTGGGTCATTTCCTTGTAACCCAAATCATGCCGACGACGCCGATTCAAGCGATTAACGTCTTGTTTATGGCGGTCGTTGTGTTGGGTGCAAAGTCGGGTATCGTCGTCTTTCTAAGGACCGCAGAAATTTTCTTTCCCTGGATTGTGCTCTTGTTTATTCTGTTCATGACCATGAATGTGCCCAACATGGAGCTAAACAATCTTTTGCCTGTGTGGGAAATACCTCCCCTCCCTATTGCCAGATCCGTTTTTCGAATAACCAGCTTCACCTATGTCACCTTATTCATTGCAATCGGTCCCCTCATCCATCAAGTCACTAGTGTTCACAAAGTCAAAGCAGGTTATTTCGCAGGTGTCGTCATCAGCGGCATCATGATGGTGCTGCTCGTCTTGTCTAGCATCCTGGTGCTGGGTGCCGACAGTACAGCGATGCAAAAATTCCCTAGTTACGCGCTCGCTCAGCATATCAACATCGGGCACTTCCTGCAGCGCATCGAGGTTGTCGTCGCCTTTCTGTGGCTGGTGTCGATTTACTTCAAAATGTCGATGTTTTTTTATGCCACAATCAAGGGACTGGGTCATGTTCTTCAAATGCGAGACTACAAAACGCTCTCCGTACCGATCGGACTCATCGTTACCGTGATCTCGTTCATCGTCTACCCCAGCAACGCCTATGAGCAGAGGTGGGACAATCAGACGTATCTGCCGCTCGCCCTTCTCATCGGGGTCGTGTACCCGGTTGCGATCGTGCTATTCGGCAAGCTGCGGAAGCAGCTCCCGCTCGTCAACAAAGAGCCCGTTGGCGAGTAGCTGCTGCTTGCCTCGCGAGCGTACTCGGCGGCGGGCCGCTGGGTGCGGCTATGGAGCGGCTGCGCAGCTGCTCGCTCAAGCGGGCGGCGCCCACGGCGGCGGGCGGTCGGGTGCTAAGCGGGCGTTCCCCGGCGGCAAGCCGCCGCTCCCGCTGCTAACGGAAACAGCGGACGCTATTCGCGGCGTGTCCGCAGCCGCTCCATTCTAACGGACACAGGCGCGCTTATTTGGCTATTTTTGGGGCACAATCTGCCCCAAAAATAGCCAAATAACAGCGCTGGTGTCCGTCAGAATGCCAATTCGGCTCATTCCGGCCGAATAAGCGCATCTGTGTCCGTTAGCCAGGCGCGGACACTCTGGAGCGGCTGCGCAGCTGCTCGCTCAAGCGGGCGGCGCCCACGGCGGCGGGCGGTCGGGTGCTAAGCGGGCGTTCCCCGGCGGCAAGCCGCCGC